>NZ_JBSFUK010000002.1:592942-655210 GCF_053591755.1 Streptomyces sp. NPDC002926 | reverse complement strand
GACGGGGTGCCGTACATAAAGTCCTGACCGGCGGGGGGGGGGCGGGAGGGCCCCGGGGGGGGGCCGGCCGCGCGCCGGGCGGCCCCCCCCGGCCCGGCGCCGGCCCGGGCACCGGCCCGGGCCGCGTCGACGCACTGGATCTGCTCGGAGGCCGCCATCAGCGCCCACACCAGGGCCATGGCGAAGACCACCAGGGCGGGCACCGCGACGGCCGCCTCCGCCGTCACGGACCCCCTGTCGCGCACCTGGCCGCACATCTCGGAACCGGGCACTTCGGAACCGGGCACTTCAGAACCACGCATCCCAGAGCTGAGCCCCTCGGAACCGGCCGCCTCAGAACTGCGCATCGAGCGCCTTCCCGATCACCGACTGCAGCGCTGCCGAGACGGCCCCGCTGGTCACGACCTTGTACAGGACGGCCGCGAAGGCACACGCGGCGATTGTCCCCATCGCGTATTCGGACGTGGTCATTCCCGCGTCCCTGCGCATCCCGCGCGACAGCCCGCGCACCCATCCCCGCAACGAGTTCCACATATCAACCCCCAAGAAATTTCGTTCAGTTGCCGTTCAGCAATCCATCCGCCAGGCCGATCACCACGGGGGCCACCCCGACCGCCAGGAAGGCGGGCAGGAAGCACAGCCCCACCGGAGCGGTGATCAGCACCTGAGCCTTTTGGCCCCGCGCCGCGGCCGCCCGCGCCCGGTCCGCCCGGAAGCGCTCGGCCAGCCGGGACACGGGCTCCGCCGCCGGAGCCCCGGTTGAGTCGGCCCGCTCCAGACAGCGGGCCAGCGCCGCCGCACCCGGTATCTGTCCGAACCAACCCCAGGCCTGTGCCGGTTCACAGCCGAGCCGTAGTTCGGCGGCCGTCCGCGCCAGCCGTTCGCCGACCGGCCCGCCGAGCGACTCCCCGACCGCCTCCGCCGCCTCGCGCGGACCGGCCCCGGCGGAGATACAGGCCGCCAGCAGATCGGCGGCCAGCGGCAGTTGACGACCCGACGCATGGTCCACAGCGCCCGCGGAAGGCTTGCGGCTCCGCTGCCAACGCCACACGCCGTACGCCCCGACCAGCCCGACGATGGCGCCGATCACTCCGCCGACCAGGACATAGCCTGTGATCACCGCGCCCAGCGGAGCCACCCAGCGCCTCGCCCACACGCCGTACTCGGGCCGCCACTCCCGCCGTTCGTACTGCACCGCCAGCAGCGCCTCGATACGCCTGCGCACTGTGCGCTCGCGCCGTCGTCCCGCGACCATCAAGCCCAGGCAGGCCGCCGCGGCCAGAACACAGGCCACAGCCCCCAGCCTGTGGACGGCGTCCCCGGTCATGTCTCCTCCCCGCTCCGTACGATCCGCACGGCCCAGCAGAGACCGGCCGCTTCCAGCAGCCCGCCGACCACCAGGCAGACCAGTCCCCCAGCGGTGTGCAGCAGCACCCCGAAGGGATCGGCGCCCAGTGCCCAGCCCATCGCCAGGCCGGCCAGCGGAAGCACCGACAGCAGGACGACGGTCGACCACGCACCCGCCAACCGGGCCCGCAGATCCTGACGTTGGTCCCACTCGGCTCGAAGGGCCGTCTCCAGCCGGTCGAGCCCCGCGGCCAGACCTGCCCCGCTGTCCACGGCCACCCGCCAGCAGACCGCGACCCCGGCGAGACCGTCCGCGCCCGGCTGCCCGGCCGCCTCCCGAAGCGCCTCAGGCACATCGCCCCCGAACCGCGCCGCCGCCAGCACCGCGGCCTCCGCTCCACCCAGCGCCTCTGTGGATCTGGCGGCCAACAGCAGCGCCTGCCCCGGCTGCAGTCCCGCCCGCAGCTCCGCCGCGACCGCACCGCAGAACGCGATGACGCCCTCGGCCCGCCGCTCCTGCTCCCGCCTCCGCTCCCGGTCCCGCAACCGCCTCCTCACGAGCAGCACCGCCACCGCTCCCGCTGCCAACGGCAGCACCGACTTCCCCAGCACCGCGAGGACCAGCGCCGCCGGCAGGCACAGCCACTCCTGCCGCAGCCGCACCACAGGCAGCAGCCGCTGCCAGGACCACCGCGGCTGCGACTCCACCGGAGCGCCACCCGCGAGGAGCAGCCGCGCCCGCCGCAGCCCCCGCTGCCTGCCGACCGTCAGCCACGCCGCCGCACCCGCACACACCGCTGCCGCGTACACCGACTCACCCGCCGCCATCACAGCGCGCCCCCGATCAGCGACCGGAGCCGCTCCCAGCCCCGCTCGTAGACGAACGCCTCCTTGCCCCACCGCAGCGCGGGCACCGTCACCACCAGCCCCGCCGCGTCCCGCTCCAGCACACGCACCTCGGCGATCCGCCGCTGCCCGCCCCTGTCCCGTACGAGATGGACCACCACCGAGAGGGCCGCCGCCAACTGGCTGTGCAGCGCCGCCCGGTCGAGCCCCGCGGCCGTCCCCAGCGCCTCCAGCCGGGCCGGCACATCCGCCGCCGCATTGGCGTGCACGGTCCCGCAGCCGCCCTCGTGCCCGGTGTTCAAAGCGGCCAGGAGCTCAGTGACCTCGGCTCCTCGCACCTCCCCCACCACCAGCCGGTCGGGCCGCATCCGCAACGCCTGCCGCACCAGATCCCGCAGCGTCACCCGGCCGGCGCCCTCCTGATTCGCCGTACGCGACTCCAGCCGCACCACATGCGGGTGGTCCGGTCTGAGCTCTGCCGAGTCCTCGGCCAGCACGATCCGCTCGCGCTCCCCCACCAGCCCCAGCAGGCTCGAGAGCAAGGTCGTCTTGCCTGATCCCGTGCCACCGCTGATGAGAAAGGACAGCCGGGCCTCGATCAGCGCCCGCAGCACCAGGTCCCCGCCCGGCGGCACGGTCCCCGCCGTGACCAACTCCCCCACCGAAAACGCCCTGGGCCTCACCACCCGCAGCGAGAGACACGTCGAGCCGACGGCCACCGGCGGGATCACGGCATGCATCCGTGTGCCGTCCGGCAGCCTGGCGTCCACCCACGGCCTGGCGTCGTCCAGTCGCCGTTCGGCCACCGCCGCGAGCCGCTGTGCCAGCCTGCGCACCGACGCCGCATCCGCGAACGTCACCTCGGTGAGCTCGAGCCCGCGGCCCCGGTCCACCCACACCCGGTCGGGCGCGGACACCAGCACATCCGTCACCGACGGATCGGTCAGCAGGGACTCCAGCGGCCCCGTTCCCACCAGCTCGCACCGCAACTTCTCGGTGCCTCCCAGCACTTCGGCATCGCCCAGCAACCGCCCCTGTGCCCGCAGGGCGGCCGCGACCCTGGCCGGCGTCGGCTCGGCCCCGCTCTCCGCGAGCCACTGTCGTACCGCGTCCAGCAGCCCGGCGCTCATGAGACCCCGTGCCCGGCCAGCGCCCGCTCCCAGAAGGCCGTACAGAACTTCGCCAGCGGCCCGCTCCCACTGCCTCCCGGCGGAGCGCCCCCGTCCTGCGCAGCCAACAGTCCAGCCTCCACCGGCAGTTCACCCGCAAGCGGCAGCCCGAGGGCGTCCGCCACCCACTGCTCGTCCAGCCCGGCGGCGTACGGCCCACGCACGACCGCCCGCAGGTCCTGGAGCACCATGCCCACCGTCGACGCCACCCGGTTCGCCGCGGCAACGGCTCGTAGCTCGCCCGGCACCACCAGCAGCCCGAGATCCAGCTGGGCCAGTGCCTCCGCCACGCCTTCGTCGACCCGCCGCGGCAGATCCACGACCACCACCCCGCCGCGCCTGCGCGCCGCGGCCAGCACCGACCGCATCGCCTCCGGCGGGATCACCACCGAATCGCCACGGTCCCAGCTGAGCACCCGCAGCGCGTGCAACTCGGGCAGCGAATCCTCGAGCGCCCCGCCGGCGACCCGTCCCTTGGAAGAGGCGAAATCCGGCCACCGTCTGCCGTCCGCTTGCTCTCCGCCGAGCAGCACGTCGAGCCCTCCGCCCAGCAAAACCGACGAGTTCGCGGATTCTGGAGGGAGTTGGAGCGGGAACCCGCTGGCCTATGGACGCGCTGAACGGGGAACTACGCCGGGTTCGCGAGTTGATCAGTAGAGGTGGACGGCTCGGTATGACTTCCCGGTCTCGCTGTCGATGACGGTGATGTATTCGAACTTCCCGAGATCCACCACCTCGACCCGAATCCGTGACCGTTGCGTGCGCAAGGTGTCGTTGAACTTGGAGATCTGGGGGGCCAAGCGCATTCGGGTCTTGCGGTCTTCTTCCAGGTCAAGCAGCGGAGGCCGGCCAGCCTTGATCAGGCGGACGATCGGCTTACGCGCATACCACGCGTAGTTGCTCCTGGTCTCGACCAAGCCTCGTTGGGCCAGCGTCCTCACAGCTCGTGCTGTGGACTGGTGATCCGATCGCTCGATCTTCTGCCCTTCTTTCGGGCTCACGAGGTCGCAAAACCGCACCCACGCGCCTGGGGCACTTTCCTCAATGCGCTTCAGCGTCTCCAGGATGCGCCGCTGAACGACTCCAAGTCCTCGACTCATGAGTTAAGTGTTGCCGAGTGTCAACCACGAAGCCCGGAAACGAACGCTTAGGCAGGGATCGGGATGCTCGTCGTCATGAAGATTTCCATCGCGGCTGACGCCGGATCCCTTCAAGTCCTGCCCGTGTCGGGCGAGTTCTTGATCAGTCACGTCACGCTCCTCTGCGCCTTTGCCGTATTTGCCGCTTTCGCAGCCTTCGCGCTGGTGCTCCTGTCGAGGAAGGCGGGAACAGGCGATACGAGTGCGAGCTCCTCTCCCCGATTGCCTGACTCGACGGTGACGCCGACAGGCCCTCAGGGCTCGATGCGCCGGTGGACGATCGCCGGGGTCGTCGTCGCCGTGCTTGCTCTCGTGATCGCCGCCGTGCAGCTGACGCACGGGTGGTGACATCCCGCCCTGGCCCTGTGCGAGGGCTCCAGCACAAGGATCACGGGGCGATGGGGTCGGGACGGATGTCGGCCGGGTGTGCGGTGGCGACGTACTTGACTGCTGTCGTCTGTGACAGGCCGAACAGTCGCATCAGGTGGACAGGGTCCGCGCTCTGGTGGGCCTCGTCCAAGATCCGGTCTTCTCGGAGTTTCATCGGCCGGATGCCGATCCGCCGGAACAGACGCTGGATCAGCACCTTCGCGACTTCGGGGTTCTTGTCGGAGGCTGCGGTCACGCGGGTCACCAGGAGGTGTGGGTTGGTGGTGTAAGGCCAGAGTCGGGTGCGTTCGGCGACCCAGGACGTGGCCAGCGTGAGCGTGAACTCGTCGAGGAACACGATGTGATCGGGGCGGCCGGGTCTGATGACCCGGAGCTGGCCGCAGGCCCGGTCCAGTCCCCGGAGAGGGAGTCTGCGCAGTTCGGCGGGGGTGAGCGCGTGGATGGCGACGAGCGCGATGATCAGGCGGTCCCGGGGGCCGGGGACTTTGTCGAGCAGGCCGTGTAGCTGGTCGGAAGGCAGCGGGGTGGGCAGGCGTGGGGTGACGTGCAGGCTGACGGTTCGGGCAGGATCTCGGAAGATCAGGCGTTCGCGCCGAAGCGCCCGGAACAGGGACCTGAGTCCGACGTGGCGGGCCCGCTTCTCAACGGTGACGGCATCTTTGATGTGCTCCTTGGTGATCTCGCGGAAGCTGGTGATGCCATCAGCGGCCCAGGCGTTGAGGACAGGGGCGATGTCGTTGACGTAGCGGTAGGCCGTGGCCGGTGCGACGGGCAGGCTGGGCTTCGCGCTCTGCCCGATGAGGACATCGATCCAGGTGTTGACGGGGGAGACGAACGGTTCGGGCAACCCGGCAGCGATGCGTCGGGCCCGGACGAGGTCCGCGTCGACCGCCTCGTCCTCGGCCAGCAGTCCCCGGCGGCGGAGGTAGTCGATCACTCGAGGGCACTGATGGTTGGAGCTCAGGGAGGCCAGGGCCCGGATATCCGCTTCCCGGATCGGAGCCTGGACGCCGAGGTGGCTCACGAGGATCTTCAGCACCCGCAAACTGCTCCTGATCTGCTGAAGTGCCCAGCCCCGTTCCTTGATGTAGTAGGTGAAATCGCTGATCAGATCGGCTGCCGCTTCGGTCAACGCGGGCAGGTCCGTCTCGTCGATGCGACTCCAGTCGCGATCTAGGCCGACAAAGAGCATCTGCTGACCCGGTGTGGCCAGGTGGGCGGACAGGGGCCGGGCGGCGCGGGCGGCCTCCTTGGCCATCCGCCGGCGGGCCGCGAAGCGGCCCTTGCGCAGGGCGCTCTTGCCGGGGCCGTAGTCGGTCTGCATGGTGGGTGTGAACGGCCCGCCGAACCAGAGCTGATCACCGCCGTCGAGTGCCGCGCCATGGATGTCCAGGTCGTTCTCAGCGACGACAATGGTGCAGAACCGGCAGAGCCGCTTGCTCAGCGGGCGCAGCCGACGGCAGCGTGAGCACGGTTCCGCTTCGGGGTGCTTCAGCCGCCAGTCCGAGCACGGAACACAGACCTTCCATTTATCGTTTGCCCAGGCCAGGCACTGACTGCAACTACCGCTTGTGAGAAGGAACTTCGGGACGATCCGTGGTCGCCGCTTTGCCAGGAGACAGGCCCGCGCAAGGGCCTCTTCGATCGTGGGATGCATATCCGGGAGGTCGGGCAGGGTCTCGGGGCGGACCAGCCGTTCCCCGGGGTCTCGTGCGGCCAGGGCGAGCATGCCGAGGTCGCGGGTGATCCGTCGCCAACCGTCCTTGACACCTCGCTCGACGGCTATGTCCTCCAATGCCCGCAGCAGCAGCGGGAGATCGGGGATGTCACGGCCGCGAAGGAGAGCGGCGTGAGACCTGCGCAGGGATCGTGGCGGGGTGGCGAACAGTCCGAGCTGACCGTCGATCTGCGGGGTGCAGACGTCCCCGTCCTCCGACGTCCTGGAGCTTGTGGTCAGGCGCCGGGCCTTCGTGCTGGCCGTGCCGGAGCGGTTCCGCTTGCGGTAGGGCATGACCGTCGGGAGTCGGAGTCCGTCCAGGTAGAACGCCAGCTGCCGGTGGCGGCCTGGTGCCAGGAACTCACCGCGTACTTCTGCTCGGCGCCAGTCCTCATCCTCGCCCAGGCGGACGGCCAGGAGGCAGGGGTAGCAGGTTCCCTCAGCGTTCACCACTGCGGGCCAGCCGCAGCGGCGGCAGGGCGCCTCCCGGCGTCCCTCGTCCCCGGCCCGTGCCCGATGCCGCATGCGGATGCAGGTCGGGCAGAGCCCGGTGTATGTCAGAGCTCCCCAGCTGGCGCAGAGTGGGCAGCTTCCCAGCGAACGTCGAGGAGGCAACGCGGTGCCTCAGTTCGGAGGGAGTGACCGGCGCCGGCCGCCCGTCGAGGGCTTGGGGATCGGCCGTGCCGGGCCTGCCACGGGTCCCGCGTCGTCTCCGACCGCCTTCCGCTGCGGACCGTGCTCGCTGTCGACGGTGGCGACCGGCTCGGCCTCCATAAGGTCGGCGACAGTGCAGTCCAGCGCGGTGCAGATCATGTCCAGGTCGTCGAGACGGACCGTGACCGGCTTGTTCGACCACAGGGCGGCCACCTTGCTCAACGAGGGGGTGAAGCCCACCTCAGCGAAGGCAGCCTGCAGCTGAGTCGGCCTCCAGATGTCGCGCCGGGCCGCGACCCAGCGCAGGTTCCACTTCACTTCATGCCTCCCCGCTCAGTCGGCGAACCGCTCGCCGAGACGACTCCAGGCTCCGCCGCTCGGGGTCTCCCTTGGCGGTCGCCAGATATCCAACCGTGGTCGATGCCCAGGTATGACCCAACAGGACCTGGACATCCCAAAGAGGCATCCCAGCCTCATAATTGTGGGTTGCGCAAGCATGCCGCAGGAGGTGCGGGAACAGCCCGGTGACCGAGCCCCTCAGATGCTCGCGCGAGGCCAGTTTGAGGGCCCGCCGGAAGGTGTCCGGACAGACGCCCGGCGCGATCGGCATGTTCAGCGCGGCGATCGCCTCCGGCAGCCGCTCGGACGGGAACAGCGGCGCATGCGGATCACTCGCGTCGTCACGGAACTCGCCACGGACGTCCTCGATGTACCACCACAGCAGTTGACGACCCTCTGCAAACAGAAATGCCTCGCGCTCGCGTGGCCCCGAACCGCGGGCACCCTTGCCGCGGACGAGAAAGCGTCCCCACTGGCCGTGATCCCAGTGGATGTCGCCGAGCCGGACATCGCAGAGTTCGGCGGCCCGCACCCCAGAGATGTAGGTCAGCTTCGACATCACGTAGTTGCGGACCGCCACCGGGTACTTCCGCGCGGTCGGCAGCGCGTCCCGCCAGGAGGCGAAGAAATCCCGTGTGTCTCGGGCCGACGGTGGGATGCGCAGGCCGAAGTCGCCACGGTGGCAAGGACGGTTGAACGCGTCGATCGGCGACTCGACTGCCGCCCCGAACCGCCGCAGGATCTCACCCGCGTACCGCTGTTCGAGGAAAGCGAAGTATCCGTCGATCTTCGTCATCTTGGCGCGGGTCGTCGAGTGCCGGTGTGCTTTGCCCGGGCCGGCGAAGTACTTGTCCAGGTCCTTCGACGTCAGGCGCCACGGGACGACGTTGTAGAACGAGCACACCTCCACCACGGGCTGTACGAGCTTCTGTAGCGTGCTGGGCGCTAGCCCTGCCACGTCCCTGGCCCAGCAGTACTCGGCGAGCGTGTCCTGGTACAGATCCCGCTCGGCCTCCGGCGACGCCGACTCGCTCGCCCGCCGCTGCAGCGTGCGCACGTCAGCGAGCCCTGACTCCTGATCCAACGAGCCTGTGCCGCCCCCACCTGTGATCAGCGAGAAGCGGCGAGTCCTGGAATCTGTCACGAGTTGCGAAATTACGCGGATAGCTCCTGGAATCTGCCAGCAATCGTCAGAACCTCACACGATCGAGTGAACATGCCCCACAAGGCTCCGACCTGGGTGAACAGCAACGACACACTGAGCGAGCCGTCGTTGGAACCCGTCGGATCTCCACTTGGGTCGCCGTCGACGAGCATCGTGCGAAGGCCGACCCGGCCCGCGGTCACCGCCAGCGCGCAGGCCAGCGTCGATGCACCGGCTCCGCCGCGTCCGCCGATCACTCCGACGGTCAGCGCCGGCCGCCCGACCCCTTCGACCACGTCGGCGATCCGGTCGACGAGCCAGCTCTCGGCATCGGGCAGCCGCAGCACGCAGTCCGCCCCGATCTCGACCGCCCGCCGCCAGACGTCCGGGTCGTCCTGGTCGTGCCCGACGAGCAGCACACCGCGTCTGCGGGTCGCTCCTCGGCAGCGCGCGGCGGCGTCGTCGCCAACCAGGACCAGTGGCGCGCCCTCCCAGCTTCCCCGTCGCTCCGGCATCGAATGGTGGACGTCGGGCTCGGCCCCGGCCGCGGCGCACAGCCGCAGCAGATCGTCGAGCAGTTCCACGTCTTCGGTGACGATCAGCGGCCCGTCCCGGCGCCCTTCGGCGACCGGCGGCCGTTGCGATGTGATAGATCCAGCCACGATCTCCACGCCCCTCTTACTTCGATCTCACTTCAAGGCGAGATCTGCGATTCCTTCGGTCCGCGAACTACGCGGGTGGAATCACCGTGCAGCGCACCGGAAAATCGTGTGGATCTTGCTGCAAAACTGTGGACAACTAGCCACTTGTGAATAACTCCGTAGCCCATACCGGTGACTCCCCGAGAGCAGCACAATCACTACGCACAGTCACGACTTGGGCTATGCGGAACCCACCGGCGGACACGGCACGCGGGTGGGAAGAATGATCGGAGTCGATCGCAGAAGGCGGACGAAAGGCGTCCGGACATGCGACGACCCCCGCCGGGGGGGAGAGCGGGGGTCGTCTCTCCGGCCGACTCGGGGGGGGAGGAGCCGGACCGGGTTAGCACGGTCGCGAACGATCCGTGACTTCCATGGTGTACCCGAGAGCCTTCTCAGGCAAACCCACACGCCCGAGCGTACGCCGAATGGCGGGCACATATGCTCAGGCCCGTGGAAAACCACTCCTTGCCTCGCGCAGCTGCCTTCTTTGACCTGGACAAGACGGTCATTGCGAAGTCATCGACTCTGACCTTCAGCAAGTCCTTCTACCAAGGGGGGCTGATCAACCGGCGCGCCGTACTACGCACCGCATACGCCCAGTTCGTTTTTCTCGCGGGCGGCGCCGACCACGACCAGATGGAGCGGATGCGCCAGTACCTCTCCGCGCTCTGCAAGGGCTGGAACGTCCAGCAGGTCAAGGAGATCGTCGCCGAGACCCTCCACGACCTGATCGACCCGATCATCTACGACGAGGCCGCGACGCTCATCGAGGAGCATCACACGGCCGGCCGCGACGTCGTCATCGTCTCCACTTCCGGCGCGGAGGTCGTCGAGCCGATCGGCGAGCTCCTCGGCGCCGACCGGGTGGTGGCCACTCGCATGGTGGTCGGCGACGACGGCTGCTTCACGGGCGAAGTGGAGTATTACGCGTACGGGCCGACCAAAGCGGAAGCGATCAAGGAGCTGGCCGCGTCGGAGGGATACGACCTGGCCCGCTGTTACGCATACAGCGACTCGGCCACCGATGTCCCGATGCTGGCGTCTGTCGGCCATCCGTATGCCGTAAATCCGGATCGCGCACTGCGCCGCGAGGCGACCTCGCGCGGCTGGCCGGTTCTCGTTTTCAATCGCCCGGTGCGGCTGAAGCAGCGGCTACCCGCGTTCTCCATGCCGCCGCGTCCCGCCCTGATCGCGATGGCCGCGGTGGGTGCGGCCGCCGCGACCGCCGGCCTGGTCTGGTACACCAGCCGTCGGCGCACCGCGGCCGCGCAGGCCACCGCCGTATATTAATTCGCCCGTATTTGAACCTAAAAGTAAAGATGTGCAGCCAGGGCTTCCGCTTCACCGCGAGCAGGAGTAGAAAGGATTCAACGGCCCGCGAGACCAAGGACATCCGAAAGGATCACCTGTAACGCATGAAGGCCCACGGACCGCGCATGAAAACTGAGCACCCACGCGACGTCGACCCGTCGATTACGGGCCAGCCGCACCAGGTTACGGGCAGGAGTTCCCGACCTGATGGGCAATATATCGAGGACGCTTGGTAACTCGGCGGACGTGCCAGCGGCGGTACCACCCATTGGTACCGCCGCAACCCTGTTCAGGGCGTTTTTCAGAGGCAGTTCAGGCAGCGCCGCGCTGCAACGCCTCACACACCGCCGTCGACTCCCGGACCCCCAGCTCCACCGCGCGCCCGCAGTGCGCGATCCAGCCGGCCATGCCTTCCGGCTTTCCGGAGAGATAGCCCTCGAAGGCCGCGACGTACGCCGCCCGGCCCTGCTCCGCGTGGCCGACCTCTGCCGGACAGATCGACTTGGGGTCGAGTCCGCTGCCGATCAGCACGATGCGCTCGGCCGCCCGCGCGACCAGACCGTTGTACGAGCCGAAGGGGCGCAACGCCAGCAGCTCGCCGTGCACCACGGCTGCCGTCACCAGCGCCGGCGCAGAACTCCCCACGATGATCAGCTCCGCCAGGCCGTCCAGCCGGCCGGCGACCTCGCCCGCGTCCGGCACCGGCGCGTCGATCAGCGGCTCGTCGACCGCCTCGCCCGCCAGGCGCGGACGGCCCACCGTCTCGTCGACGCCGGCACCGCCGGCCGCGACCAGATGCAGCCGGGCCAGCACCCGGAGCGGCGACTGCCGCCAGATGGAGAGCAGTTGACCGGCCTCGGCAGTCAGCCGCAGTGCCGCACCGACCGTACGCGCCTCGGCCTCGGTACCGAAGTCGGTGCGCCTGCGTACTTCCTCCAGGGCCCAGTCCGCTCCAGACAGCGCGGCGGAACCGCGCGCTCCACGCAATGCCGCTTCCGAGGTGACCTCATTGCTGCGGCGCCGCATGACCCGGTGTCCGTAGACACGGTCGACGGCTTTGCGTACGGAGTCCACGGAGTCGGCGACGCCCGGCAAGGATCCGAGAGTGGCGAGGGGGTCGACCGACGAGGCATTCGTACTCATAGGTAGCGAGGCTACGCGCCCGTGGCGCGCGCCCCACCTTGGAGTGGTCTTGTTCACGCACTCCGACCACACTGCGCGTACATGCCGCTACCCTAGGTGAACATGAAGATCGCTTTCGTAGGGAAGGGCGGCAGCGGCAAGACCACGCTGTCCTCGCTCTTCATCCGCCACCTCGCCGCCAATGAGGCCCCCGTCGTCGCGGTGGACGCCGACATCAACCAGCACCTGGGGGCCGCACTGGGTCTCGACGAGTCCGAGGCCGCCGCGCTGCCCGCGATGGGCGCGCATCTGCCGCTCATCAAGGACTACCTGCGCGGCTCCAACCCCCGGATCGCCTCCACCGAGACAATGATCAAGACCACGCCGCCCGGCGAGGGCTCGCGGCTGCTGCGCGTCAATGAGGACAACCCGGTCTACGAGGCCTGCGCCCGCACCGTCCGCCTCGACGACGGGGACATCCGGCTGATGGCGACGGGCCCCTTCACCGATTCCGATCTGGGGGTGTCCTGCTACCACTCCAAGGTCGGCGCGGTGGAGCTCTGCCTCAACCATCTGGTCGACGGCCCGGACGAGTATGTGGTCGTCGACATGACCGCGGGCTCGGACTCCTTCGCCTCCGGGATGTTCACGCGTTTCGACATGACGTTCCTGGTGGCCGAGCCGACCCGCAAGGGCATCTCCGTCTACCGCCAGTACAAGGAGTACGCACGGGACTTCGGCATCGCGCTGAAGGTCGTCGGCAACAAGGTGCAGGGCCAGGACGACGTGGACTTCCTGCGCGAGGAGGCGGGCGACGACCTGCTCGTCACGGTCGGCCACTCCGACTGGGTCAGGGCGATGGAGAAGGGCCGGCCGCCGCGCTTCGAGCTGTTGGAGGCGGAGAACCGCATGTCGCTGCAGGCCCTGCAGAACGCCGCGGAGGACTCGTACGAGGACCGCGACTGGGAGCGCTACACGCGCCAGATGGTGCACTTCCACCTGAAGAACGCGGAGAGCTGGGGGAACGCGAAGACCGGCGCCGATCTGGCTGCGCAGGTCGACCCCGGCTTCGTGCTCGGCGAGCATGCGGCAGTACCCCAGCCCAGCTGAGGAAGTGACGCCCCGGGCCGACCGGGGGGAGACCGGGCGCGGCGCCTCGAGGCCCGGGAGGCGCCGCGGCGCCCCTGGTGCCCGGGCCCGCTGAGGAAGCGAGAAGACGCACCGCGCTACTGGGGCCCGCGGCGCCCCGCTTCGCACCGGCGGCACCGTGCTTACGGGCGGACCCGCCGGAACAGCCGGCCAGCCCCGCGATCAGCGCCGTTGCGACAGCGGCGACAGCGGCGACAGCGGCGACAGCGGCGACAGCGATCCTCTTCGTAGCGGCCATCATCCGCCCACCCTCTTTCGGTGTCGGTACGTCTGTACGACGACCCACATACGGCGTCGACAAACTCGCATCGCGACGCCGAGAGGGAGGTGCGACGTGACGCATTCAGATGATTAGTCACTGGATCGGGTGAAAGCATGCCCTATTTGCCCTGGAATTAATGCCAGACTCTTTACTCTGCATTACGATCCATTTACCGAGAGTTGAGTATCCCGCCGCTGCACGCCGTGACCCACGGCCGCGTCCCCCCATTCCGCGACCGCGCTGCCCCGGAGGAGACGGGAACCATGTCTTCCTGCGTCCCCACTCGCACAGACGACCCTTCACGCAAGACCAAGGACAACAAGCCCCGCACGTCTCTCATCTCGCGCTTCCAGCGCCCCCACGGTCCGCCGCCACTCGACGGCGGCGGCAAAGGCGGTGGCCGTCGATTCCCCATCGCGGGCGCCGACTTCTCCGCCTCGATCTCCGTCTTTCTGATCGCGCTGCCGCTCTCCCTCGGCATCGCACTCGCCACCGGCGCACCACTCCAGGCCGGGCTGGTGGCGGCCGCAGTCGGCGGTATCGTCGCCGGCCGGCTCGGCGGGTCACCGCTGCAAGTCAGCGGCCCGGCGGCCGGACTGACCGTGGTCACCGCCGATCTGATCCACCGGTACGGCTGGCGCACCACCTGCGCCATCACCGTTCTCGCCGGACTCACCCAACTCGTGCTGTCCGCCCTGCGGGTGGCCCGATCGGCTCTCGCCGTCAGCCCGGCGATCGTGCACGGCATGCTGGCCGGCATCGGCGTCACGATCGCCCTCGCCCAGCTCCATATCGTTCTCGGCGGCACCCCGCAGAGCTCCGCAGTCGACAACGTCCGTGCTCTGCCCGCCCAGTTGGCCGGTCTCCATCCGGCCGCGGTATCGGCCAGCATCCTGACAGTCGCCGTACTGCTGCTGTGGCCGCGCATTCCTGGGCGCGCGGGCCGGATCGTACGGAAGCTCCCGGCCGCACTCGCCGCAGTGGCCGGCACGACCGTCATCGTCACGGTCGCCGGGCTGAACCTGACGCGCGTCGACCTTCCGTCCTGGAGCAGCCACGCCCTGCCGGAGCTGCCGGAGGGACCGGTGCTGGGCCTACTCGCCGCCGTGCTCACCATCACCTTGGTGGGCAGCGTGGAGTCGCTGCTGTCGGCGGTCGCCGTCGACAAGCTGGTGGCCGGCCGCAAGAAGCCGGCGGTCCGCATTCCGCGCGCTCATCTCGACCGGGAACTGGCCGGCCAGGGTGCGGCGAATATCGTCTCCGGCGCGCTCGGCGGGCTCCCCGTCACCGGGGTCGCCGTACGCAGCGCCGCCAATGTGTCCGCGGGCGGTGTGAGCCGTAACTCCACGATGCTGCACGGCCTGTGGGTCGCGGTCGCCGCGCTGCTGCTGGTGCCCGTGCTGGATCTGATCCCGCTGGCGTCCCTCGCCGCGCTGGTGATGGTCGTGGGCGTCCAGATGGTCAGCCTCACCCATCTGCGCAGCGTGAAGCGGAACCGCGAAACGATGGTGTACACGGTGACACTGGCCTCGGTCGTCGTCACCGGCGTGCTGGAAGGCGTGATGATCGGGATCGCGATGGCGGTCGCCGTCGCACTGCACAGGCTGACCAGGACCCGGATCACCTCCGATGAGCAGGAGGGGGTCCACCGGGTGCGGGCACGCGGCCAGTTGACGTTCCTCGCCGTGCCCCGGCTGAGCCGGACACTGGCCCAGGTCCCCCCGGAGGCCGAATGCGTCGTCGAACTGGACGGGTCGTTCATGGACCATGCCGCGTACGAAGCGCTGCACGACTGGCAGACCTCGCATATCGCGCAGGGCGGGACGGTGGAGTTCACCGGCCGGGCAGGGGGCCGGATCAGCGAGCCCGCCTCGGAGACGCACGGCTGCTGTCGCCCCTGGACGCCCTGGCGCAACCACCACTGCGGCGAGCGCCCACCACGTGCCAAGCCGCATCAACTGGCCAATGGGCTCAGCTCGTTCCAGCGCAATACCGCTCCGCTGGTGCGCGACGAGCTGGCGCGACTGGCCCGCGAGGGGCAGCAGCCCTCGCAGCTCTTCCTCACCTGCGCCGATTCCCGCCTGGTCACCAGCATGATCACGGCCAGCGGCCCGGGCGATCTGTTCACCGTGCGGAATGTGGGCAATCTGGTGCCCCTGCCCGGCGCGGAGAGTGGCGACGACTCGGTGGCGGCCGCGATCGAGTACGCCGTCGATGTGCTGGAGGTGGACTCGATCACCATCTGCGGGCATTCGGGGTGCGGGGCGATGCAGGCCCTGCTGAGCACTCCGCCCACGGGCGCCCAGACCCCGCTGCGTCGCTGGCTGCGGCATGGGCTGCCGAGTCTGGAGCGGATGAAGAGCCGGCACCGCTCCTGGGCCAGGATCTCCGGGCGGCTGCCGGCCGACGCGGTGGAGCAGCTGTGTCTCACCAATGTGGTCCAGCAGTTGGAGCATCTGCGTGCCCATGAGGCGGTGGCCCGACGGCTCGCCGAGGGCACGCTGGAGCTGCACGGCATGTACTTCCATGTCGGCGAGGCCCAGGCGTACCTGCTCGCGAGCAGCGACGAGCACGAGATCGACGAGGTCTTCGACCGGGTCGCCCCCACGCCCTCGGCCCTCGAGAAGTCGCAAGCCTGAACCGCCCGCCCGGAACCACACCCTGAACCGCCCGCCTGAATCCACGCCCTGGAAACGCGCCTGAACCGCCCGCCCGAATCGCCGGCCTGAAACACCGCGCCTGAACCGCTCACCCGTCCTGTCCGTGAGAACGTATGGCCCCTCTTTCCCGCCGCCCGGGGAGGAGGGGCACTTACAGGTCTAAACCAATTTTCGGCAGGCCCTTGTGTCTGGGCCCGTCGGCTGATGAGCTATGGCTCGGGACACATAGGCATATAGGACGCCCTGGGAAAGGGAGATGTCGTGAGCAACGAAAGCCTGGCCAACCTGCTCAAGGAGGAGCGGCGGTTCGCGCCTCCGGCCGAGCTGGCCGCACACGCCAACGTGACGGCGGAGGCGTACGAGCAGGCCGAGGCGGACAGGCTTGGCTTCTGGGCCGAGCAGGCGCGCCGGCTCACCTGGGCCACCGAACCGACCGAGACCCTCGACTGGACCAACCCACCGTTCGCGAAGTGGTTCGCCGACGGCAAGCTCAACGTCGCGTACAACTGCGTGGACCGCCATGTCGAAGCGGGCAACGGCGACCGGATCGCCATCCACTTCGAGGGCGAGCCCGGCGACAGCCGGGCCGTCACCTACGCCGAACTCAAGGACGAGGTCTCGCGCGCCGCGAACGCCCTCACCGAGCTGGGAGTCGTCAAGGGCGACCGGGTCGCCGTCTACCTCCCGATGATCCCCGAGGCCGTGGTGGCGATGCTGGCGTGCGCCCGTATCGGCGCCGCCCACTCGGTGGTCTTCGGCGGCTTCTCGGCCGACGCCGTCGCCTCCCGTATCCAGGACGCCGACGCCAAGCTGGTCATCACCGCGGACGGCGGCTACCGCCGCGGCAAGCCGAGCGCGCTCAAGCCCGCGATCGACGAGGCCGTCGCCAAGTGCCCGCAGGT
Source organism: Streptomyces sp. NPDC002926 (assembly GCF_053591755.1). Classification (NCBI taxonomy): domain Bacteria; kingdom Bacillati; phylum Actinomycetota; class Actinomycetes; order Kitasatosporales; family Streptomycetaceae; genus Streptomyces; species Streptomyces sp. NPDC002926. Next base: position 638,355 of record NZ_JBSFUK010000002.1, on the reverse strand, counting down.
GGAGCATGTCCTGGTGATCCGGCGTACCGGCCAGGACACAGCGATCACCGAGGGCCGCGATGTGTGGTGGCACGAGATCGTCGCCCGCCAGTCCGCGGAGCACACCCCGGAGGCCTTCGAGGCGGAGCACCCGCTCTTCATCCTCTACACCTCCGGCACCACGGGTAAGCCGAAGGGCATCCTGCACACTTCCGGCGGCTATCTCACCCAGGCGGCCTACACCCACAACGCCGTCTTCGACCTCAAACCGGAGTCGGACGTCTTCTGGTGCACAGCCGACATCGGCTGGGTGACCGGACACTCGTACATCGTGTACGGGCCGCTGGCCAACGGCGCGACACAGGTGATGTACGAGGGCACGCCCGACACCCCGCACCAGGGCCGCTTCTGGGAGATCATCCAGAAGTACGGCGTCACGATCCTCTACACGGCGCCGACCGCGATCCGCACGTTCATGAAGTGGGGTGACGACATCCCCGCCAAATTCGACCTGAGCAGTCTGCGCATCCTCGGATCGGTCGGTGAGCCGATCAACCCCGAGGCGTGGATCTGGTACCGGGAGAACATCGGCGCCGGCAAGACGCCGATCGTGGACACCTGGTGGCAGACCGAGACCGGCGCGATGATGATCTCGCCGCTGCCCGGTGTGACCGAGACCAAGCCCGGGTCCGCGCAGCGCGCGCTGCCCGGCATCTCGGCGACCGTCGTGGACGACGAGGCGAACGAGGTGCCCAACGGTGGCGGCGGCTATCTCGTCCTCACCGAGCCGTGGCCGTCGATGCTGCGCACCATCTGGGGCGACGACCAGCGCTTCATCGACACGTACTGGTCGCGCTTCCAGGGCAAGTACTTTGCGGGCGACGGCGCCAAGAAGGACGACGACGGCGATATCTGGCTGCTGGGCCGGGTCGACGACGTGATGCTGGTGTCCGGTCACAACATCTCGACCACCGAGGTGGAGTCGGCCCTGGTCTCGCACCCGAAGGTCGCCGAGGCGGCGGTCGTGGGCGCGACGGACGAGACGACCGGTCAGGCGATCGTTGCCTTCGTGATCCTGCGCGGTACGGCGAGCGAGGACGAGAACCTCGTGAACGACCTGCGCAACCACGTGGGCGCGACGCTCGGCCCGATCGCCAAGCCGAAGCGGGTGCTGCCCGTGGCGGAGCTGCCGAAGACGCGCTCCGGCAAGATCATGCGCCGGTTGCTGCGTGACGTTGCCGAGAACCGTCAGCTGGGCGATGTCACCACGCTCACCGACTCGTCGGTGATGGACCTGATCCAGTCGAGGCTGCCGAGCGCGGCCAGCGAGGACTGAGAGCCGGCGCAGAGGGAAGGAGCCCGCGCGGACGGGCCCCTTCCCCCTGGGCGGGCTGGGCGGGTTTGGGGTCATGTACATGCGGACCCGGTGCGGCGGTTCGCACTACGGGCATACGCAGGGCGGTATCGCGCCATGCGCCCCCTATGCACCTAAAGTGAAGGTCACCGGATACGCCCTTGCGCTCTTGGGTAAAGTGACAACCGCGTCAATAGCGCGACAGCGAAACCAGGTGCGCCGGGAAGTCTGGTCGGCATGTGCTCTGCCCTGCCCACCCGACCGGAGGTCCCACGACGTGGCCGCGCCCAGCCCCACCAACCGCAAGTTCCTCGGGCGCCTTTCGCTGCCCGAGCGGACGTACGTGGCGGACGCGCTGCGCACCGAGACCGTTGGCGGCGTACTCCTCCTGGTGGCCGCGATCGCCGCGCTGGTGTGGGCGAACACCCCGCTGAGCGAGAGCTACGAAGCCGTAAGCGACTACCACATCGGCCCGGCCTCCCTCGGCCTCGACCTCTCGGTCCAGCACTGGGCCGCCGACGGGCTGCTCGCCATCTTCTTCTTCGTCGCGGGCATCGAGCTCAAGCGCGAACTGGTCGCCGGTGAACTGCGCGACCCCAAGGCGGCCGCCCTCCCCGTGGTCGCCGCGATCTGCGGCATGGCGCTGCCCGCACTCGTCTACACCCTCACCGCCGTCATCGGCGGCGGATCCACCGCCGGCTGGGCCGTCCCGACCGCCACCGACATCGCCTTCGCGCTCGCCGTCCTCGCGGTCATCGGCACCTCGCTGCCGTCCGCGCTGCGCGCGTTCCTGCTGACCCTCGCCGTCGTCGACGACCTCTTCGCGATCCTGATCATCGCTGTCTTCTTCACCGACTCACTGAACTTCGCCGCGCTCGGCGGGGCCGTGATCGGGCTCGCCCTGTTCTGGCTGCTGCTGCGCAAGGAAGTGCGCGGCTGGTACGTATACGTGCCGCTGGCCCTGGTCATCTGGGGGCTGATGTACAACAGCGGTGTCCACGCCACCATCGCCGGCGTCGCGATGGGCCTGATGCTGCGCTGTACCAAGCGGGACGGCGAGGACCACTCCCCCGGCGAGCACATCGAGCACCTCGTACGGCCCCTCTCCGCGGGACTCGCCGTGCCGCTGTTCGCGCTCTTCGCGGCGGGCGTCACCGTTTCCGGCAGCGCGCTCACCGATGTCTTCACCAAGCCGGAGACCCTGGGCGTCGTCCTCGGTCTGGTGGTGGGCAAGGCCGTCGGCGTCTTCGGCGGCACCTGGCTGGCGGCACGCTTCACCAGGGCCGAGCTCAATGACGACCTCGCCTGGCCGGACGTCCTCGCCGTCGCCTCACTCGCCGGCATCGGCTTCACCGTCTCCCTGCTCATCGGCGAACTCGCCTTCGCCGGCGACGCGGCACTGACCGACGAGGTCAAGGCCGCGGTCCTGATGGGCTCGCTGATCGCCGCCGTGCTGTCCGGGATTCTGCTCAAGCTGCGGGTGCGCAAGTACCGGGCGCTGTGCGAGGACGAGGAGCGCGACGAGGACCAGGACGGCATCCCCGACATCTACGAGCAGGACAATCCCGAGTACCACCTGCGGATGGCGGCGATCTACGAGGAGAAGGCCGCGGAACACCGTCGCAAGGCAGAACTGGAGAGGACGGCGCGCGGCGGAGTCGACAGTCCGGCCTGATCCGAGGCATCCGGCCATGAGCCGGACGAGCACCGGCTCATCCAGCACCACGCCCGAATATGTCCCGGCGTGCACCGCGTTCGGCGGACGAGCCGTCGCAGGTCCACCGACCGGACGACGACGGCCGACGTCCACTTCCCGGCGGCGGACGGGAAACCGGCAGCCCCACAAGACCCCTGACGGGGCACAATGCTCGGCAGTCCGGCATGATCTGACATCGGATCCGTAGATGATGGAGAGGGAGTCAGCGATGAGCGACCCCGGCAACAGCACGGTGAACGCCGTCGGCGCCGACCGCAGTCTCGGCCAGTTGGTCGCCTCGGCGACCGCCGAGATGTCCGCGCTTGTGCACGACGAGATCGCCCTGGCCAAGGCGGAACTGCGACAGGACGTCAAGCGTGGCGCCATCGGCGGAACGGCCATCACGATCGCGGGAGTGTTCGCGCTCTTCTCGCTGCCGGTGCTGAGCTTCGCCGCGGCGTACGGGATCCACAATCTGGGCCTCGGCCTCGCCTGGTCGTTCCTGATCGTGGGCGGCGCGTTCCTGGTGCTGGCCGGGCTGGCGGCGCTGCTCGCCGTCACCAAGTTCAAGAAGGTCAAGCCGCCGGAGAGGTCCATCGCTTCGGCCAAGCAGACAGCGGCCGTACTGCAGAACGTCAAGCCGCACCCCCGGTCGGCGCAGGACAGGATCTCCGTCTGAGCCCGGGCCCGGCGGGCCCGCGGGAGGCCGGTGAGCACCGACGGCGCCGGCGGCCGGGGCCGGCTGTTGTCCGTATCCGGGCCGCCCTGGCAAACGCCGGGTGTCCAGTTGTGGCACGCTCGTCTGCATGACGGCCCCTGATACCAACCCCGGCGGCTTCGGCAGCCTTGGCAGCCCCGTACGCCTCGACGGTCCCTGGACCCACCGCGACGTGGCGGCCAATGGTGCGCGCTTCCACATCGCCGAGATGGGCGACGGGCCGCTGGTGCTGCTGCTCCACGGCTTTCCGCAGTTCTGGTGGACGTGGCGGCATCAGCTGACCGCGCTTGCCGACGCGGGGTTCCGGGCGGTGGCGATGGACCTGCGGGGCATGGGCGGCAGCGACCGTACGCCGCGGGGCTACGACCCCGCGAACCTGGCGCTCGACATCACGGGCGTGGTGCGCTCGCTGGGCGAGCCGGACGCGGCGCTGGTCGGACACGACCTGGGCGGGTATCTGGCGTGGACCGCTGCGGTGATGCGGCCGAAGCTGGTGCGCCGGCTCGCGGTCTCCTCGATGCCGCATCCGCGTCGTTGGCGCTCGGCGATGCTCTCCGACTTCTCGCAGAGCCGCGCCGGTTCGTACATCTGGGGCTTCCAGCGACCGTGGCTTCCGGAACGTCAGCTCGTCGCGGACGACGCGGCCTTGGTGGGCAAGCTGATCCAGGAGTGGTCCGGGCCACAGCTGCCGGACGAGAAGGCGGTCGAGGTCTACCGGCGGGCGATGAGCATCCCGTCGACGGCGCACTGCTCGCTTGAGCCGTACCGGTGGATGGTGCGGTCGATGGCGCGGCCGGACGGTATCCAGTTCAACCGCCGGATGAAGCGCCCGGTCCGGGTGCCGACGCTGCATCTGCACGGCTCCTTGGACCCGGCGATCCGTACGCGCAGCGCGGCGGGGTCGGGCGAGTACGTGGAAGCGCCGTACCGCTGGCGGCTGTTCGACGGCCTGGGTCACTTCCCCCATGAGGAGGATCCGGTGGCGTTCTCGACGGAGCTCATCAACTGGCTGAAGGACCCCGAGCCGGACCGGTAGACCGAGCCCGAACGCTGGGCCCGGCCGAGGGGTTCGAACGCTGGTCTCGAACGATGGACCCCGCCGACGGGACCCCGACCGGGACATTCCATAAAGCCAATGGAACGCTTGTACTACACGCAGCCAAATGCCTGGCGCATAGGCCAATTGGCCGCCCCTGACGCGGTTACCGACCATGGGGCACGGGCAAACGTCGGTGTATGGGCTGGACGCACGACTACGGTGACGCAGCACGCAACCGCCGCTCGGCCGCTGGGCCGATCACCCACGAGAGGGGTGGCCCTCAAGCCGAGGGCCATGAGCATCCGGGGCAGGGAATCGGCATTCCCCGCATCCTGAGGCGCCGGGCCCGCTGGGTCTCGGCGCGATTGCGGCATACCCGCGGCTGACGCCCGGCTCCGCCTCCGCACCGCCGCTACAGCGCGCATCCCTGACTGTCGACCTGCTGGTTGGCGCTCAGGCCACGTGTGATGTCGTCGCGGATCTCGTCGGCCGTCAGGGCGTATCCGGTGTCCGGGTCGTCCAGTGACCTGGCGAAGATGACGCCGTACACCCTGCCGTCCGGCGTGAGCAGCGGGCCGCCGGAGTTGCCCTGCCGGACCGTCGTGAAGAGCGAGTAGACATCGCGGCGCACGGTGCTGCGGCGGTAGATGTCGGGGCCGTTGGCGTTGATCCGGCCGCGGACACGGGCCGAGCGCACGTCGTACGAGCCGTTCTCCGGGAAGCCGGCGACGATCGCGCCGTTGCCGCTGCGCGCGTCCGCTTCGCTGAACAGGAGCGGCCGCGCCTTGAGGTCGGGGACGTCCAGTACGGCGATGTCGCGCTGCCAGTCGTAGAGCACGACCTTCGCGTCGTACAGCCTGCCCTCGCCGCCGATCTGCACGGTCGGCTCGTCGACGCCGCCGACGACATGGGCATTGGTCATCACCCGGCGGTCGGAGAAGACGAACCCGGTGCCCTCGAGGACCTTGCCGCAGCTCGGGGCCGTACCGACGACCTTGACGATGGACCGCTGGGCGCGGGCGGCGACCGGGCTGCCCGCCAGCGCCGGGTCCGGGGCCTGGACCTCGGTGATGGGCTCGTTGGCGAAGGGGCTGAAGACCTGCGGGAGGCCGTTCTGCGCGAGGACGGAGGAGAAGTCCGCGAACCAGGTGTTGGCCTGACTGGGCATCACCCTGGAGACGCCGAGCAGCACCTTGGAGTTACGGACCTCCTTCCCGAGCGTGGGCAGGGACGTGCCGGCCAGCGCGGAGCCGATCAGCCAGGCGACCAGCAGCATCGCGACCACGTTGACCACCGCGCCACCGGTCGCGTCCAGCGCGCGGGCGGGCGACCACGTGATGAACCGGCGCAGTCTGTTGCCGAGGTGGGTGGTGAAGGCCTGGCCCACCGAGGCACAGACGATCACGATCACCACGGCGACGACCGCGGCCGTCGTCGACACATCGGAGTCGTTGGTCAGCTGGCCCCAGATGACGGGGAGCAGATAGACCGCTACAAGGCCACCGCCGAGGAAACCGATCACCGACAGGATGCCGACGACGAAGCCCTGGCGATAGCCGACGATCGCGAACCACACGGCTGCGACCAGCAGCAGGATGTCCAGCACGTTCACCGTCAATAGCCTCGCAGTTCGTCGCCGTATGCTCCGTCCGGCTGGAGCGGCTGGGGATCAGACTTTCATGAGCGCCAGTCCAAGGGGACCTGCTTGGCGCGGTCCCATGGTCTCTCCCATCCGGCGAAATGCAGGATCCGGTCGATGACACCGGCGGTGAAACCCCAGACCAGAGCCCCTTCGACCATGAATGCCGGCCCGCTGTGACCGCTCGGGTGCACGGCGGTCGCCCGGTTGGAAGGGTCCGTGAGATCCGCCACGGGCACCGTGAAGACCCTCGCGGTCTCCGCGGGATCGACAGCTCCGACGGGGCTCGGGATGCGCCACCAACCCAATACGGGTGTGACGACGAAACTGCTCACCGGGATGTAGAGCCTCGGCAGCACGCCGAAGATCTGGACACCGGCCGGGTCGAGGCCGGTCTCCTCCTCGGCCTCGCGGAGCGCGGCGCGCAGCGGGCCCGTGGTGGCCGGGTCGCCGTCCTCCGGGTCGAGTGCGCCGCCCGGAAAGGAGGGCTGCCCCGGGTGCGAGCGGAGGCTGCTCGCACGCTCCATGAGGAGCAGCTCGGGGCCCTTGGCGCCGTCGCCGAGAAGGATCAGGACAGCGGACTGCCTGCCCCGGCCGCTCTCGGGCGGCAGGAAGCGGCTGAGCTGCTCCGGCTCGACGGTGCGGGCGGCGCGCACGACGGGGTCGAGCCACTCGGGCAGGCCCTCGGTCGTGACGGCCACATCGCCGTCGTATCGCCCGTCGTAGCTCTTCTCGTACGTCTCGTCCTGCGTCTTGTTGTACGTCTCTTCTCCAGCGCGCATCATCGGCATCCCCTCGTGCACAACGCCTCGAGGCGCGTGGATCGTTCCGTGAATCGTCCGGCGTGCGGTTCGGGGCGCGGCGTCACCCGGCGGCCCCCGGGGGCGGCGCGGATGCGCCCGGGTAGTCCGGCGGCGGGCTCAGCCGCTGGCCCGGCTGACCGCCCAGCTCGTACTTGAGCAGCTTCTTCGCCTTCTCGGGGTCCGTCTCGCCCTCCCCGTACGACGGGCAGAGGTGCGAGATGGGGCAGGCGCCGCAGGCGGGCTTGCGGGCGTGGCAGATACGTCGGCCGTGGAAGATGATCCGGTGCGAGAGCATGGTCCACTCGGACTTCGGGAAGATCGCCGCGATCTCCGCCTCGACCTTTTCCGGGTCCTCCTGCTCGGTCCACTTCCAGCGGCGCACCAGGCGGCCGAAGTGCGTGTCGACAGTCAGCCCCGGGACACCGAATGCATTTCCCAGGACCACGTTCGCCGTCTTGCGGCCGACTCCGGGCAGCGTCACCAGATCCTTCAGCCGGCCCGGAACCTCGCCGCCGAAGTTGTCCCGGAGGGCGGCGGACAGGCCGATGAGGGATTTCGCCTTGGCCCGGAAGAAGCCCGTCGGGCGGATGATCTCCTCCAGCTCCTCGGGCACGGCAGCGGCCATGTCCTCGGGCGTGGGGTACTTGGCGAAGAGCGCGGGCGTGGTCTGGTTCACCCTCAGGTCGGTCGTCTGGGCGGACAGGACCGTGGCGACGAGCAGCTGAAAGGGATTGACGAAGTCCAGCTCCGGGTGAGCGTACGGATAGACCTCGGCGAGCTCCCGATTGATCCGGCGCGCGCGGCGGACCATGGCCAGCCTTGATTCCGCTTTGGGCATATTTGTCGGTTTCTTGAGACTGGACGACGACTGTTCGCCCACGGCGGAATTTTGCTTTCCGGACACTCTTCCGGCCCCCTTGGCCTGCGCTCTCACCGGCGAATTGGACACCCGGCCAGCCTAAGGGGCCCCACCGACATCCGCCCCGGTCACCGGCAATCAGGACCCAATCGGGCCCCCGCCGCACGAACAGGCACCCCAGTGCGTCAAACTTGTTGTGATTGATCGCACGAATATTTACTTGCCTGGGGTCCGGGGGTTGCCTCCGGGCTAGCACTGCGTGGTCCGGCATCATGGGGCCACGGTCCCTGAGCAGGTCGACAAGGAGAGAACTCGTGGACGACGTTCTGCGGCGCGCCCCGCTCTTCGCGGCGCTCGATGATGAGCAGGCCGCGGAGCTCCGCGCCTCGATGAGTGAAGTGACGCTCGCCCGTAGCGATGCGCTCTTCCACGAGGGCGACCCGGGCGACCGCCTCTACGTGGTCACCGAAGGCAAGGTCAAGCTCCATCGCACGTCCCCCGACGGCCGCGAGAACATGCTCGCCGTCCTCGGCCCGGGCGAGCTGATCGGCGAGCTGTCCCTCTTCGACCCGGGCCCGCGTACCGCGACCGCCACCGCCCTGACCGAGGTCAAGCTCCTCGGCCTCGGCCACGGCGATCTGCAGCCCTGGCTGAACGTGCGGCCCGAGGTGGCCACGGCCCTGCTGCGCGCTGTCGCACGCCGGCTGCGCAAAACCAACGACCAGATGTCCGACCTGGTCTTCTCCGATGTCCCTGGCCGCGTGGCCCGCGCGCTCCTCGACCTGTCGCGCCGCTTCGGTGTGCAGTCGGAAGAGGGCATCCACGTCGTGCACGACCTGACGCAGGAAGAGCTGGCCCAGTTGGTCGGCGCCTCCCGCGAGACCGTGAACAAGGCGCTCGCGGACTTCGCGCAGCGCGGCTGGCTGCGGCTGGAGGCGCGTGCGGTGATCCTCCTGGACGTGGAGCGCCTCGCGAAGCGCTCGCGCTAGTCACCGGACAGCACCCGGTCATCAGACATACGGCAAGGGCCGCCCCGGTCGACTCCGGGGCGGCCCTTCTCGTAGGAGTTCCGGCCCGGCCGTGACCGCGGCGGTGCGAGCGGGTCGCGGCGGCCACCAGGGCCACGCCTGACGCGGATCCGCGCCGCCGCGGACCGAGCCGACGCGGCATGGGCGGCCGTGGGCCGGTGCTGCGCGCTCGGCGGCCGTGGGCGGTGCCGCTGCCCGCCTCCGGCCCGGGCCGGAGTACATCGCCGTCCAGGGGCCGAAGCCTCCCCGCCCGACCCTGCGCGGGTCGCGCCGCTCCTAGCCCTGTTCGATCAGGCCGTGCTCGCGGAGGTACTCCAGCTGCGCCCGCACCGACAGCTCTGCCGCCGGCCAGAGCGACCTGTCCACGTCCGCGTAGACGTGCGCGACCACCTCGGCCGCGGTGAGGTGACCGCTCTCGACGGCCGTCTCCACCTGGGCGAGGCGGTGCGCGCGGTGTGCCAGATAGAACTCCACCGCGCCCTGGGCGTCGTCGAGCACCGGACCGTGACCCGGCAGCACCGTATGCACCCCGTCGTCCACCGTGAGCGAGCGCAGCCGGCGGAGGGAGTCGAGGTAGTCGCCGAGCCTCCCGTCCGGGTGCGCGACAAGAGTCGTGCCGCGCCCGAGGACCGTGTCACCGGTCAGTACGGCCCGGTCCGCGGGGAGGTGGAAGCAGAGCGAGTCGGAGGTGTGGCCGGGCGTGGGGACGACGCGCATCTCGAGCCCGCCGGTGGTGATCACGTCCCCGGCGGCAAGCCCCTCGTCACCGAGCCGCAGCGCGGGGTCGAGGGCGCGCACCTTCGTGCGCGTCAGCTCGGCGAAGCGCGCGGCGCCCTCGGCGTGGTCCGGATGGCCGTGGGTGAGGAGGGTCAGGGCGACCCGCTTGCCCGCCTTCTCGGCGGTGGCGATGACGGCCTGGAGATGTATGTCGTCCAGAGGTCCGGGGTCGATGACGAGGGCGAGCTCGGAGTCGGGCTCGGAGACGATCCAGGTGTTGGTGCCGTCGAGGGTCATCGCGGAGGCATTGGGCGCGAGGACATTGACGGCACGGGCGGTGGCGGGCCCGGAGAGCGCACCACCACGTGGCTGCCCGGGCAGCGCGGCGGCGTCGGTCATCGCGCACCTCCGGGGTGGCCGACGATTACGGTGAGCGGCTTCGCCGCGGGGCGCTGCGACAGGAGCGACTGCCACGCCCGCCCGGCGCGGCCCGCGGCCGACGCACGCAGGCGCGTGCCACCGCGCCGCGGGAGCGGCGACACCGCCGCACACGCGGTGCGGCGGACAGCAGCCCCGGGCCCGGTCGGCGGCTGGATTCCCGCGACGGCAGTGGTCGGTGTCAGCGGCGGCACAGCGCCACGCCGCGACCCCGACGCACACCCGGCACGGCCGCAGGCCCCCACGGGCGGCCCCGGAACCGGCCCGACACCCGCCGCACGCCCGGCGCGAGCCGCCTGCCTCCCACGCACCGTCAGCCGTGCCCTGCCGCCCCGTGTCACTGCGCGCCGCCCCCCGTCGGGATGTGTTTCGTGAATTCGTCGTGGCCCGGCCAGCTCAGCACCAGTTCCCCCTCCTCCAGCCGCGCCCGGGCCAGGACCGGGGTCAGCTCCTGTTCCCCCGCCGCTGCCAGCGCCGACGCCGCCGTGGCGTACTGCTGCAACGCCCGCAAGGTGGAGACCGTCGGCGGCATCATCAGCAGGTCACCCTTGTCGTAGCCCGCCGTCGCCTCCTGAGGGCGGATCCAGACCGCGCGGTCCGCCTCCGTCGAGGCGTTCCGTGTCCGCTGGCCCTCGGGGAGTGCCGCCACGAAGAACCATGTGTCGTACCGGCGCGGCTCGAACTCCGGAGTGATCCACCGCGCCCACGCGCCCAGCAGGTCCGAGCGCAGCACCAGACCCCGGCGGTCCAGGAAGTCCGCGAAGGACAGGTCGCGGTCGACCAGCGCCTGGCGGTCCGCCTCCCAGTCGTCGCCCGTCGTGTCGCCGACGACGGTGTCGGGCGTCGGGCCCGCGAGCAGGACGCCCGCCTCCTCGTACGTCTCCCGCACCGCCGCGCACACGATGGCCTGGGCCTCGGCAGGGCCGGTGCCCAGACGGGACGACCATGCGGTGAGCGACGGGCCCGCCCACCGGACCAGGTGATCGTCGTCGCGTTCGTCCACGCCGCCGCCCGGATACACGTACGCGCCTGACGCGAAGGCCATGGAGGCGCGTCGGCGCAGCATGTGCACGGCGGGGCCGTCCGCCGTGTCGCGCAGCAGCATCACGGTCGCCGCCCGCTTCGGCGTCACCGCGGTGATCTCACCGCTCGCGAGCGCGCGAATACGGTCCGGCCACTCCGGCGGGTACCACTGACCATTGGACATGGGCGGATGCTATGCGCATCCGCCGTGATGTTCGAGGGGCGGCCGGTGAAACGGGCCGCCCCCCGATCACTCGCATACCGGCGTTCGGCGCTTACGTACCGGCATTGGAGCTACCGCGCAGCTTCACACTCGCGGTGCTCGCGTTCTTGATCGCCGTCTCGATCTGGACCATCGTCGAGCCCGAGGTCAGCGCCGGTACGGTCGTCGCGTTCACCGCGTACAGCGCGAAGGAGTACGGGTGGGTGGAGCCGCCCGGACACGGGCCGAAGAACTGCTGCGCGTTCGCCCCGCTGCCCATCGCCTTCTACTTCGCGCCGTCCTGGCCAGGGACATTGAAACCGGACCCCAGCGCCTCCGGAAGCGAGAGCTTCGACGCCGGTACGTCCCGGATCGCCCAGTGCAGCTTGTTGCCGTTGTCGGCGATATCCGCGAAGACGATCGCGTAGCTCTTCGCCGCGGAATCTCCCGCGCCCCACGCCAGTGGCGGCGACGGATCCCGGCCCGCGGTGCCGTCCCCGGCGCAGGTGTACTTCGCCGGGATGTCGGCGTTGTCGTTGAAGGCGCTGCTGGTCAGTTTGAGATCGCCGGGCTGCGGACTGCCGCCCGAGTAGACGATGTCGATGAGCAGTACCCGGTCGTTGCCGTTGGTGCCGTCCTTGTCCGTGGACGTGGTGAGCCAGATGTCGCCGTCATGGTCGACCTCGACCGTACGAAGCCGGTCGTACGTCCCCTGGAAGTACGCCTTCTGCTCGACCAGGTTGCTGCTCGCGTCGATGCGCAGCCGGTAGACGCGCCGGCCGACGGTGGTGGCGACAAAGACGTAGTCGTTGATGATCGTCAGGCCGCTGGGTGAGGCCTGGCTGGTCGGCCAGGTCTTCTTGGGAGCGATGTAGCCGGAACAACTCCCGCTCGTGCCCTCGCAGTTGGGCCAGCCGTAGTTGCCGCCCTTCAGGATGAGATTGACCTCGTCCATAGTGCTGTTGCCGAACTCCGCCTGCCAGAGCCGGCCCTGGGAGTCGAAGTCGAGGCCCTGCGGGTTGCGGTGGCCGAGGCTCCAGACGGCGTTGCCGAACGGGTTGTCCGACGGAATGGTGCCGTCCGCGTTGATGCGCAGGATCTTGCCGTTGAGCGAGTTCTTGTCCTGCGCCCGGCTGCCGCTCTGCGCGTCGCCCATGGAGGCGTACAGCTTGCCGTCGGGGCCGAAGCGCAGCCGGCCGCCGTTGTGGAAGCGGCTCTTCTCCATGCCCTGGAGCAGGATCTTGTAGTCGCTCAGCGCGTTGTTCTCGTACTTCATCCGCACGATGCGGTTGCCCTCGGAGGCGGTGTGGGTGAAGTAGAGGTAGTGGTCGGTGTTGAAGCCGGGGCTGATCTCGATTCCCAGCAGACCGCCCTCGCCGCCCGTGGTCACGGCGTTGGGGACCTTGCCGATCAGCGTCTTCCGGCCGGACTTCGTCAGCCTGTAGACGTTGAAGGTGTTCCGCTCGGTGTAGACGCCGGAGCCGTCGGGCAGGAAGCCCAGGCCCCAGGCGACATCCACACCGCCGGCGAGGGTGGAGACCGTGCCCGGGTCGGGGACCCCGCCGGGCCGGCTGCCGCCGGTGGTGACGGTGATCTCCGGGCTGAACTCCGACTTGTTGCCCTTGAGATCGAAAGCCCTGACCTTGAACCTGTAGGCGGTGTCGGCCTTCAGGCCCGCGACGGTCGTCGAGGCGGAATCGGAGGTTCCGGTGACCGCGCCGTCGCGCTGGATCTCGTACCCGGTGACCTTCACATTGTCCGTGGAGGCGTTCCAGGCGAGGTCGACACTGGTAGCGGTCCTGCCGGTGGAGCGCAGATTGCCCGGAGTGCTCGGCGCCTCGTTGTCCGGCGGCGCGGGCAGCGTCGCGATGGTGACGGCGTTGCTCGCGGCCGAGACATTGGCCGCGGCGTCACGGGCGAACACGGTCCAGTCGTACGAGGTCTCGGGGTTGAGGTTCCCCACCGTGGCGGCCAGGGTGCCGCTGTCGACCTGCTTCATCAGCTGGCCGTGCTGATAGATGTCGTAGCCGACGACCTTGACGTTGTCGGTGGACGCGTCCCAGGCCAGCGAGACTGTGCTCGCCGTCGGCTCCTTGTCCTTGCGCAGGTTCGCGGGCGGTGTGGGCTTCTCGGTGTCGGCAGGGCCGCTCGCGGTGACGGTGAGCCTGTCCAGGTTGGGGCCGTCGCCCGCGACCGTGGTCGCTCGGATCCTGTTGCTGCCCGCCTTGAGCGCCGCGTCGACGGTGGCGGTCTTCCAGGTGGTCCAGGCGCCGGTGCCGGGAAAGGCGAGGTCGTCGGCGACGTTGGTGCCGTTCACGGTGATGTCCAGCGGACGGCTTGCCGCGGTGCCGTTGGCGTAGCGGAAGTCCAGTTCGGCGTTGGCTGCCTGCGCGGAGTCGACGGTGAACTCCACGTACGCGCCTGTCACGGCGTTGTAGTTGACGAAGCCGGCGCCGGAGTGGCCGGCGTGGTTGGACTCGACAACGCCCTGCGAGATCGTCGCCGTTTCGGCTTCGTACCGGACCGGCGCGGCCTTGACGACCGCTGTCCCGGCGGCGGTGGGCCGGGCGTTGCTCACAGTCGGCAGGGCCATGGTTAACGCTGCTGTGGCCGCGGCCACGAGAGCGCTGATCGCTCTGCGCGACCGGCGGGGGGTAGGTGCCACGGATCCCTCCCACTTTCGTTGGGGACGACGGGATGGAGGAGGTGCACGATGTGCGGTGCGTGCAGGTGACGTTCAGATGGTTAGGAAACATTCCTAACCATGAACAGACCACACCCTTCGACGCGTCCACGTCAAGAGAGTTGCGAGGGATTGCCGCAGACGAGTGGGGCCCCGCGCCCACCGGAAACCGGCGGGCACGGGGCCCCGCACATCACTTGAGCAGGCACTTCAGCCGTGGAGAAGCTCCACCGAAGGCCTGGCCCGGCACCATCAAGCCCTGAACGAGCAGTCAGCGCCGGACCGGGAGCGTCCTGAACGAGCAGTCAGTCCCGGACGGGAAAGTCAGCCCTGAACGAGCTCCACCTGGATCTCGACCTCGACCGGAGCGTCCAGCGGCAGCACCGCGACACCCACCGCGCTGCGCGCGTGCACACCCTTGTCGCCGAACACCGCGCCCAGCAGTTCGCTCGCGCCGTTCAGCACACCGGGCTGGCCGGTGAAGTCCGATGCCGACGCGACAAAGCCGACAACCTTCACCACTCGCGCGACCCGGTCCAGATCGCCGACAACCGACTTCACGGCGGCCAGGGCGTTCAGCGCACAGGTTCGCGCCAGCTCCTTGGCCTCCTCGGCGGTGACTTCGCCACCCACCTTGCCGATAACCGGAAGCTTGCCCTCCACCATCGGGAGCTGCCCCGCGGTGTAGACGTACACACCGGACACCACAGCAGGCTGGTACGCGGCCAGCGGCGGTACGACCTCCGGCAGCGTCAGCCCGAGCTCGGCGAGCTTCGCGTCGACAACGCCGCTCATGCCTTCTCCCGCTTCAGATAGGCCACCAGCTGCTCGGGGTTGTTCGGCCCGGGAACGACCTGGACGAGCTCCCAGCCGTCCTCGCCCCAGGTGTCCAGAATCTGCTTGGTCGCGTGCACGAGAAGGGGCACGGTCGCGTATTCCCACTTGGTCATGGAGCCGACTGTAGTCGCACCGACGGGCAGCCTCGTGCGTAGCCCGCCGCCCGACTGGTTAGGCTCGAATACGTGAGCAGGCTCCAGGTCGTCAGCGGCAAGGGTGGTACCGGTAAGACGACGGTCGCCGCCGCCCTCGCGCTCGCCCTCGCTACCGAGGGAAAGCGGACTCTCCTCGTCGAAGTGGAGGGGAGACAGGGCATCGCACAGCTCTTCGAGACAGAGGCGCTGCCGTACGAGGAGCGGAAAATCGCCGTCTCCTCCGGCGGTGGCGAGGTGTTCGCGCTGGCCATCGACGCCGAGCGGGCGCTCCTCGACTACCTCCACATGTTCTACAAACTGGGCTCGGCGGGCCGCGCGCTGCAGAAGCTCGGCGCGATCGACTTCGCGACGACCGTCGCGCCGGGCGTACGGGACGTACTGCTGACCGGCAAGGCATGCGAAGCCGTACGCCGCAAGACGAAGCAGGGCACCTACACGTACGACTACGTGGTGATGGACGCGCCGCCCACGGGCCGCATCACCCGCTTCCTGAACGTCAATGACGAAGTGGCGGGGCTGGCCAAGTTCGGCCCGATACACAATCAGGCCCAGGCCGTGATGCGTGTCCTCAAGTCACCGGAGACGGCCGTCCATCTGGTGACGCTGCTGGAGGAGATGCCGGTCCAGGAGACCGCGGACGGCGTCGCCGAACTCCGCGCCGCGGGCCTCCCGGTCGGCAAGGTGATCGTGAACATGGTCCGGCCGCACATCCTCGACGAGGAGGCGGTGCGCAGCGCCGCCGGGGACCGCCGCGCGGAGATCGCCAAGGCGCTCACGGCGGCCGGCGTCAGCGGCTCCGCGAAGCTCGTCACGCCGCTCCTCGAGCAGGCCAGGGACCACGCCCAGCGCGTCGAGCTGGAGCGCGAGCAGCGCGCCGCGCTGGACGGCCTGGGACTGCCGTCGTACGAACTCCCCCTGCTGAGCGAGGGAGTCCACCTGGCCGGGCTCTACCAACTGGCCAAGGAACTCCGGAATCAAGAGGCTGCCTCATGACCCTGGACGTGTCGGCCCCGCTCGAGATCGACCCTCTCATCGACAACCCGGCCACCCGCATCATCGTGTGCTGCGGCGCCGGCGGTGTCGGCAAGACGACGACCGCGGCGGCTCTCGGCGTACGGGCGGCCGAGCGCGGCCGCAAGGTGGTCGTCCTGACCATCGACCCGGCCCGCAGGCTCGCCCAGTCCATGGGCATCGACTCCCTCGACAACATCCCGCGCAGGGTCAAGGGCATCGAGGGCGAGGGTGAACTGCACGCCATGATGCTGGACATGAAGCGGACCTTCGACGAGATCGTCGAGGCGCACGCGGACGGCGAGCGGTCCCGCGCGATCCTGGAGAACCCCTTCTACCAGTCCCTGTCGGCCGGCTTCGCGGGCACGCAGGAGTACATGGCGATGGAGAAGCTGGGGCAGCTGCGCGCCCGCGACGAATGGGACCTGATCGTCGTCGACACCCCTCCGTCGCGCTCGGCGCTGGACTTCCTGGACGCGCCCAAGCGCCTGGGGTCGTTCCTGGACGGGAAGTTCATCAAGCTGCTGATGGCTCCGGCGAAGATGGGCGGCCGGGCCGGGATGAAGTTCCTGAATGTCGGCATGTCGATGATGACGGGGACGCTCGGCAAGCTGCTGGGCGGGCAACTCCTGCGTGACGTACAGACCTTCGTGGCCGCGATGGACAGCATGTTCGGCGGCTTCCGCACCCGTGCGGACGCGACCTACCGGCTGCTGCAGGCTCCCGGCACGGCGTTCCTCGTGGTCGCGGCACCCGAGCGGGACGCGCTGCGCGAGGCGGCGTACTTCGTGGAGCGGCTGGCGGCGGAGGAGATGCCGCTCGCCGGTCTGGTGCTGAACCGGGTCCACGGCAGCGGCGCCGCCCGGCTGTCGGCCGAGCGGGCACTTGCCGCCGCAGAAAATCTTGACGAGGGCGGCATTGTGGATCAGGAGCCCGGGAAGACTGGTGTTCGTGACGCCCCGGGCGCCTCTCCCGAATCCCCGCCCGTGCCGAAAATCACCGTGCAGCACACCCCCGTGCAGAAAACCACCGTGGAGCACAGTCCCGAGGACCATGAAGCCCATGACCATGACGGTCAGGGGGACCACACCACAGAGCTGCTGACCGCAGGGCTGCTGCGCCTGCACGCCGAACGGATGCAGGTGCTCGCGCGTGAACAGCGAACGCGCGACCGCTTCACCGCGCTCCACCCCGAGGTGGCGGTGGCCCAAGTGCCCGCTCTGCCCGGCGACGTACATGATCTCGCGGGGCTTCGGGCCATCGGCGACCGGCTCGCGACCGACGGTCGTACTCCGGCCGGAGCTGCGTAACGCTTGCACGAGCTCTCGTACGAGCTAGCGCGGGTGACTACCCAGCCGCCGCATATGTCTCGTATGTCTCGTCGTCATCGAGGCCCACGGGCAGAATGCCCGCGCTGCGCTCGTATTCCGTACGCGCGGTCTCCAGCAGTCTGCGCCAGGAGGTGACCGTGGGACGCCTGCGCAACAGTGCACGCCGTTCCCGCTCGGTCATTCCGCCCCACACGCCGAACTCGACGTGGTTGTCGAGCGCGTCGGCCAGGCATTCGGTCCGCACCGGGCATCCGGTGCACACCGCCTTGGCCCTGTTCTGCGCTGCCCCTTGTACGAACAGTTCATCCGGATCGGTAGTGCGGCAGGCTGCCTGCGCACTCCAGTCGGTTACCCAGCCCATGCCGGCGCCGTCCTCTCCCGAATCGAGGCTCCCCCACGGCGGTAGCGGCATATTCACCGCTACCAGTTGAGGACGTTACGGAAGGTGGGCACAGCGCAACACCCCCTTCGGGCCCAATCTTGAATGGCCCGAACGGACTATGCGTACGCGGCAGATCACCCAGGGGAGTGAGCCGAGGGTATACGTGACCATTCCGGCAAACCGGGACAGTTCAGTTGAGTCACAACGGACTTCGGATGACGCATGAGGCGGATTCGGACAGGGCTCTGCCATGTTCGGATACAGCCGAAGTTCGGGGAGGCCTTGATACGAAACCGCACTGCTGTGACAGTTGAGAGCAGCTTAGGCCAAGGCCTATACGCGTGTCCGGCGAATGAGAACGTAGGCTGCCCCCATGCCAAAGAACCGCTCGGGCGGAGGTCTGACCGGGACCCAGCAGGCCGCCAAGTTCCTCGGTGTCAGCGTCCTCTCCGGAGCGGTGCTGGCAGGCATCGCCCTGCCCGCCGCCGGAGCGCTGGGACTCGCGGCCAAGGGAACGGTCCAGGGATTCGACGAAATCCCGGCCAACCTCAAGACTCCGCCGCTGAGTCAGCGCACCAGCATCCTCGACTCCAAGGGCGGCCAGATCGCCACGGTCTACTCGCGCGACCGCACGGTCGTCCCGCTCAAGGACATCTCGCCCTACATGCAGAAGGCGATCGTCGCGATCGAGGACTCGCGCTTCTACGAGCACGGGGCGATCGACCTCAAGGGTGTCCTGCGCGCGCTCAACCGCAACGCCCAGTCGGGTGGCGTGTCACAGGGCGCTTCCACCCTCACCCAGCAGTATGTGAAGAACGTCTTCGTCGAGGAGGCCGGCGACGACCCCGACAAGGTCGCCCAGGCCACCCAGCAGACGCTCGGCCGGAAGATCCAGGAACTCAAGTACGCGATCCAGGTCGAGGAAGAGCTCGGGAAGAAGAAGATCCTCGAGAACTACCTCAACATCACCTTCTTCGGCGAGCAGGCGTACGGCGTCGAGGCGGCGTCCCAGCGCTACTTCTCCAAGTCCGCCAAGAACCTGAAGGTGGAGGAGGCGGCGATGCTCGCCGGCATCGTCCAGTCGCCGAGCCGCTACGACCCGGTCAATGACAAGCAGGAGGCGACCAAGCGTCGCAACACCGTGCTGCAGCGCATGGCCGAGGTCCGCGACATCTCGCAGGCGGAGGCGGACCGGGCGAAGGCCACCCCGATCACCCTGAAGGTCAGCAAGCCCAAGAACGGCTGCATCACGGCCGTCAACGGCGCGGGCTTCTTCTGCGACTACGTACGCGAGGTGTTCCTCTCCAACCCGGTCTTCGGCAAGAACAAGGAGGACCGGGCCAAGGTCTGGAACCAGGGCGGCCTGACGATCAGGACGACGCTCGACCCGCAGGCGCAGAAGTCGGCACAGGAGTCGATCAAGAATCACGTCTACCAGACGGACAGTGTCGCCACCGCCGTAACGATGGTCCAGCCGGGCAGCGGCAAGATCATGGCCATGGGCCAGTCCCGGCCGTACGGCTTCGGCAAGACCGAGACCCAGATCAACTACTCGGTCAACAAGCAGCTGGGCGGCTCGAACTACGGCTTCCCGACGGGTTCGACATTCAAGCCGTTCGTGGCCGCGGCCGCCATAGAGCAGGGCAGGCCGCCGACACAGGTCTACCCGGCGCCGTACAAGATGCCCTATCCGGGGGTGCAGACCTGCAGCGGAAAGCCGTGGGTCAACACGGAGAACGCCGAAGTGCCGAACGAGAACAAGTCCGAGGTCGGCCCGTACGCGCTCAAGGAGGCGATGGCGAAGTCGGTCAACACCTACTTCGTGCAGATGATCGCCGACATCGGCATGTGCCCGGTCATGGAGATGACGAGCAAGATGGGCGTCGTGCAGGGCAACGGCGAGAAGCTGCCCGAGGTGCCCGCGATCTCCCTGGGATCCAAGGGCGTGTCGCCGCTGACCATGGCCAACGCGTACGCGACGTTCGCCAACCGCGGCACGTACTGCACCCCGACCGCCATCGAGTCCATCGCGACCGCCGACGGACAGAGCCTGCAGGTGCCGAAGAGCAGCTGCAACAAGGTCATGTCCGAGCGGACGGCCGACACGATAAACACGCTGCTGCGCGGAGTGATCGACTCCGGTACGGGTCAGCAGGCCGGTCTGCAGAGCCGCGACAACGCGGGCAAGACCGGAACCACGGACGCGCGAAGGAACGCCTGGTTCGTCGGCTACACCCCGAACCTCTCCGGCGCGGTCTGGGTCGGCAGCCCCACGCAGCAGGTGAAGATGGAGAACATCACCATCGGCGGCGTATGGCAGCAGA
The DNA here is from genome assembly GCF_053591755.1 of Streptomyces sp. NPDC002926. Taxonomy (NCBI): domain Bacteria; kingdom Bacillati; phylum Actinomycetota; class Actinomycetes; order Kitasatosporales; family Streptomycetaceae; genus Streptomyces; species Streptomyces sp. NPDC002926. Next base: position 618,137 of record NZ_JBSFUK010000002.1, on the reverse strand, counting down.
AGGTCTTCGGCGGTCAGGTCCCCGGACCGATCTGGCGGGACGCGATGAGAGGGGCGCTGGACGGGCAGTCCGCTCCGACGTTCATCAGCGTGCCGATCCCGGACCAGCCGAAGGAGAAGGGCAAGCCCGGTGGCAAGCCCGGCAACAAGCCCGGTGACAACCGCGGCCAGGGCAACGGCGGGCAGCAGCCGTGGCCCGGGATCTCGATCCCGCCGGACCTGCTCGGCGGGAACGACCGCGGCGGCAAGGGGAACGGCGGCGCGAACGGCGGCTGGCCGAATCCTGGGTAGCCGGCGAATGTGAAGAGGGGCCCCGGTCGGATGCGACCGGGGCCCCTCTTTCGCGTGGGTGCGCGTCTTTCGCGTAGGTGCGCGATCAGGTACTCAATCAGGCACTCGATCACTTACGCGGTCATGAGCTCCCTACGCGCGCAATCAGTACGTGCGTGAGCGCGCTCAGCCCGCGAGGCGCTGCTTCACCGCCGCGGCCACCCGGCCGCCCTCGGCGCGGCCCGCCACCTTCGGGTTCACGATCTTCATGACGGCACCCATGGCACGCGGCCCCTCGGCGCCCGCGGCCTTCGCCTCCTCGACGGCCTGCGCGACGATCGCGCCCAGCTCGTCGTCGGTGAGCTGCTTCGGCAGGTACGCGTCGAGCAGTACACCCTCCGCCTGCTCCCGCTCGGCCGACTCGGTCCGCCCGCCCTGGGCGAAGGCCTCGGCGGCCTCACGGCGCTTCTTCGCCTCCTTGGCGATCACCTTCTGCACCTCGTCGTCGGAGAGCTCGCGCGCCGTCTTGCCCGCGACCTCCTCCTTGGTGATCGCGGCGAGGGTCAGCCGGAGAGTGGAGGAGCGCAGTTCGTCGCGCGCCCTGATCGCCGCGGTGAGGTCTTCGTGCAGCTTGGACTTGAGCGTAGTCATAGCCTCTTCATAGCCTTTTCTCATGGACCCGGTCAAAGAAGATTCGCAGGTCAACAACGACTCGGAACGGCTCCGCAGGCCGGCCCGGACAGCCGGGTCACAGCGAGACGAGCGCAGTCGTACCGACTGGACAGGGGAACCGGCGGCGATCCACTGCCGGATCTGGATCCGAACCACCTGTCGGCCTGACATCCACGGGTGACATCAACGGCGCCGGACGCCAGCACACTCGCGTGTCCCTGCATGGACCATCCCCCGCAGGACTCTACGACCATGCCGAACGCCGATCGAACTCCTTAAAGCGGGTGTCACAGGGTTCCGGCCCGTGCGAGCCTTCGCCTGCTGTGCGCGGGCATCCGCAGCCGGCCCAGGAGGAGACGTGCGACTCAGGGGCCGGCGGCTCAACCAGGCGCCGGTGGTTGGTCCTGGTTGGGCTGGTCCTTCGGCTCGTTCTTGGGCTCGTTCTTCGGCTCGCTCTTCGGGTGGTCCTTGGGCTGGTCCTTCGGCTCGCTCTTCGGGTGGTCCTTGGGCTGATCCTTCGGCTCGTTCTTGGGCTCGTTCTTCGGCTCCTTCTTCGGCTCGCTCTTCGGCTGGTCCTTCGGCTGCTCCTTGGGCTCGTTCTTCGGCTGGTCCTTCGGCTCGTCCTTGGGCTCGCTCTTGGGCTCGCTCTTGGGCTGGTCCTTGGGCTCGTCCTTGGGCTCCTTCTTCGGCTGGTCCTTGGGCTCGTCCTTGGGCTCCTTCTTCGGCTCGTTCTTCTGGTGGTCCTTGGGCTCGTTCTTCGGCTGCTCCTTCGGCTGGTCCTTCTTGCTGTCCTCGTCCTTCTTCTTGCCCTTCTCCGGGTACTCCCCTTCCTTCTTGTCCCGGTGCTCCTCTGTCGATTCAGGAGGGGGCAGGACAGGGAAGTGCGTTCCGGCAGGCTGGCCCTTCGGAGTGGGAACCCTGGCGTCGCTCTTGCCCAGGAGGTCGCCGTTCGGGCGCTGGAACCAGCCCTTGCGTTCCTGGTCGAACATCGTCACGGCCTTCATGGGCTTTTCGGCGGGTGTGACCGCAACGAGGTTGGAGGGCTGGAATGACGACCACTGCCTGCCGGTGTACTTCTGCTTGTTCTCGCCGGCGACGGGCGGAGTCAGGGGGTTGCCGCAGGCGCAGCGGACGCGCGGAACGCCGCGGTCGTCGACGAGGACGGCCGTGCCGGCCTGCAGGATGGCCTGATAGCTGGTCGCCGCGCCGCTCGTGTACCCGTGGTTCGTGACGCGTGTGTCCCAGACCAGCCGAGTCGGTGTCAGGGACCGCAGGTACTGGGGGATTTGGGACTGCCGGAGATTGAGGGCTCCGGCGAAGGCCTGCCCTTCGTCGCCGTGCTGCGTGAGGAACTTGACCTGCTTCTCGACGTCACAGCTCGCGACGTTCCGCGTACCGCCGTACAACCCCGGGTGGGAACCATTGACGACGAGGGCGCCCGTGCCGCCGTCCACGCCGGCCGATGACGCACCAGGGCTTGCGGACGAGGCTGCGGCGTCCTTGTCCTGGTTGACGGTCGACGGGGTGAACGGATCAGGGCCGGCCACGGAAGGGGTCTGGAGGAAGACCTCCCCACCGCCCCTTTTCCCGCCGGGGAGGGCAACCGTGAGGATCACCGCCATCGCGGCACCTACCACCATGGTGCCGACACCCATCAAGGTTCTCCGCGTCTGCCACCGGGGCGACTGTCCTCCGCGGCGCCGACCTGGCTCATCCGGTCCGCCGGGCGGACCCGTGGACCCAGGTGGGGGCGGTGGCTCGGGTGGGGGTGATGGCCCGGGTGGGGGCGGAGGTACCGGCGTCTGCTCACCTGAGGGCAGGCCGGACAGCGGACCGGAGGGAGGGCCGGTGGGGCGCTCGGACGAAGGAGGCAGGGAACTCACGGCACTCTCCTCAACTGCATTGATGTCGCGGAAACAGAATTCTCATTCGCCTCCCAAGGCACTGTCGCTCCATGTCCGGGAGGCACGGATCATGTACCGGCTTTGTCGGAGCCGCCTCTCGAGTAAGCCCCGGGTCTTGCCGTCGCGACACGTCACTACTTTTCGGGACTTGACAGAGAACAGCGTTCCCAATGGGCGGCCGTCACCGGACTGCGCCCACGGCGGGGCATCACGAGCCAGGCCGATCAGCCGCGAGCGGGCACTCGCGGCCCTCGCCGCGCACGTCGAGCCCTGTACGATCTGCCGCCCCGACCGAGACCTCGGCATGCTGTGACGCGCCACCCGCGGGTGCGGCGATGTACATGCCCGCGCATTTCACGGCGGCGGGCCGCCGGACCCGGCATCCGTCATGCGGCCGACATGCGGCTGCCGCTCGATGGCGATGACGGCGTCGCCTTCCGGCCATCGCCCGTTGACAGTCTGCCCACGTGCCGTCCATCCGCGTCCCCGTCGTCGACACCCGCCGCTGCCAACTGCTGGGGCTGGTGGGCTCGGCAGCCCTTGCCGCGGGCGGCGCGACCGCCGGAGCGCTGCCCGTACGGGAGGCTCTCGCGCCGGAGTCCGGCCGGGCGGCGGTCGGCCTGGCCGGCGCGTACTTCGGGCTCGTACTGCTGATCGCGGCCTGGGCCCTGCTGGGGCGCGCGATCCGCGGCCCTGAACCACCGGACCGCCGCGCGCTGCTGCTCACACTCGGGCTGTGGGCGGCACCGCTCATCGTGGCGCCACCGCTGTTCAGCCGGGATGTCTACAGCTACCTCGCCCAGGGCGCGATGGTCGACGCGCGGATCGATGTGTACGCGTACGGTCCCTCCCGGCTCGGCGGCCCACTGACCGACGAGGTGGCGCCGGTGTGGCGGCACACCCCGACCCCGTACGGCCCGGTCTTTCTCGCCTGCGCCAAGGCGATAGCCGACTTCTCCCGTACGGAGGTGTCCACCGGCGTATTCGGCATGCGGCTGGTCGCGCTGCTCGGGGTCGCCGCGATGGTCGTCTGCCTGCCCGCGCTGGCCCGGCACTGCGGGGCGGAGCCGGCCGCCGCGCTCTGGCTCGGGGCGCTCAACCCGCTGGTGCTGCTGCATCTCGTCGGCGGCGCCCACAACGACGCGATCATGCTCGGCCTGCTGGGCGCCGGTCTGGTGGCCGCGCTGGGCCGCTGGCCGGTACTCGCCGTCGTACTGGTCACCCTCGCGGCCCTGGTGAAGGCGCCCGCCGCGCTGGGGCTGCTGGCCGTGGCCCTGCTCTGGGGCCGGCATCTCGGCGGCCGGGCGCGGAGGCTGAAAGCGGCGCTGGCGGTGCTCGGCGTGGCAGCGGCCACCACAGCCGCGGCGACCGCGCTGGCCGGCACGGGCTATGGGTGGATAGCCGCCCTGCACACCCCGGTATCGCCGCAGAACTGGTCACTCACCTCGTCGCTGGGTCGGATGACCGGCGCCGTGCTGGAGAACGCCGGCAGCGGACTGGCCCAATTCGCCACTCCGGCATGGCACTTGCTCGGCCTCGCCGCGACCGCAACCGCCGTACTGATCGCCTGGCGGCGCCATCTGCCGCGCCCGGTCTACGCACTCGGGCTGAGCCTGACGGCGGTGGCCGTACTCGGGCCCGCGATCCGGCCCTGGTACGTGCTGTGGGGGCTGTTCCTGATAGCCGCCGGGCCCGACCGGCCGATACGCCGGGCGGTCGCCGTCGCCAGCGCGGTATTGGCCCTGGCCGTACTCCCCAGTGGATTCGCGCCGGACCGGGCGCAGCTCGCGCTGGCGGCCGGCGGCGGGGTGCTGGCGGTGCTGACGCTGTGGTGCGCGTACCGGATCACGGAACGCACGGGGGCCGGGACCGGGCCAGTGGGGAGTACGGCATGACGGGGACGGGACCTGTGGGGAGTACGGCATGACGTGGCCGACGAGCACACGCGGACGGCTGCTGCTGGTGGTGGCGCTGGCGGCCGCGGCCGGACTCTTCCTCGCGACGGTCCCGCTGCACCGGGACTGGTTCGATCTCGGCGTCTACTACGGAGCCGTCGACAGCTGGCGCCATGGCGGGCCGATCTACGACTATCTGGTGCCGGGGACGCACTACGGCTTCACCTATCCGCCGTTCGCGGCGGTGTGCATGCTGCCGATGACGCTGGTCGACTGGCCGAGCGCGGTGGCGATCAGCGTGCTGCTCAACCTAGCCGCGGCGGCCGCCATCCTGTACTGGTCGGCCGTGGCAGTCGTCCGCCGGCAGGGCTGGAGCCGCTGGTTCGCCTTCGCCGTCGCGGGCTGTCTGTTCGCGCTGCTGGAACCGGTCCGCGACACGTTCAGCTTCGGGCAGGTCAATCTTCTGCTGCTGGCGCTGGTGCTGTCGGACGCCTGGCCGCTGTCGATGGCCCGAGAACGGTTCACGGAACACGGTGACGCGGGGCGGCTCACGGGCCACGGCAGAGGCCGGCGATTCACGGGCGTTGGCAGGCTCGCGGGCGTCGGTATCGGGCTCGCCGCCGCGATCAAGCTCACTCCGGCAGTCTTCATCGGCTATCTGCTGGTCACCCGGCGCTGGCGGGCCGCCGGCACCGCGGCAGCTGTCGCGACCGGCGCCACACTGCTCGCCATGTGGGCGGCACCCGGCGCGTCGCGGGTGTACTGGACCGAGGCGATGTGGGACACGGACCGTGTCGGTTCGCTGGCCTATGTCTCCAACCAGTCGTGGCAGGGCGTCCTGGCGCGGCTCTCGGAACCCGCGGCCCCCAGCCGTACGGTGTGGGCGCTCGGCGTGATCGTGCTCCTGTGCGTCTGGGCATGGCGGGCGCGCCAGGCCGTCGCGGCCGGCGACGAGCGGGCGGGCTTCGCGCTGACCGGCCTCGTAGCCTGTCTCATCAGCCCGGTCACCTGGGTCCACCATCTGGTCTGGCTGCTCCCGGCCCTCGCCGTGCTGATCGACTCCGGGCTCCGCGCGAAGCCCGGCGATCCGAGACGCCGCTGGCTGCTGACATGGGCCGTCGCGATCTACGTCGTGCTGTGCAGCAGCGTCGTGTGGCTGTGGAGCTGGGACGCCACGGGTGTCGACGGCTTCCTGGGCAGCAACACGTACGTCTGGATCTCGCTCGGCCTGCTGCTCGCTCTCCCCGTACGGGAAGCCGCGACGGAAGCGGATGCCCGCCAACCGTTTCTCCTCGAAGGGTCTGCGACGATGGGCGCATGCGCGCACGCTATGGAGTACCCCTGGGAATCACGGCAGTCGGCGCGGCCGGCCTCGCCTACGCCGCCGGCTTCGAGGCCCGCTCCTTCCGGCTCCGACGGCTGACGGTGCCGGTGCTGCCGCCGGGAATGCGGCCGCTGCGCGTACTCCAGCTCTCGGACATCCACATGGTGAGCGGTCAGAGCAAGAAACGTGCCTGGCTGCAGTCCCTCGCGGGCCTGCGCCCGGACTTCGTCGTCAACACCGGCGACAACCTCTCCGACCCTGACGGTGTGCCCGAGGTCGTGGACGCGCTCGGCCCGCTGATGGAATTCCCGGGCATCTATGTCTTCGGCTCCAACGACTACTACGGCCCCACGCTCCGCAATCCCGCCCGCTACCTTTTGGAGAGGGCCCAGGGCCGCCACGGCCTGAACGGCAACGCCCCGGCGGTCGGCGTGGTCCACAATCCGTGGGAGGACCTGCGCGACGCGTTCGACGCGGCGGGCTGGGTGGGCCTGAGCAACTCCCGCGGCCGGCTGAAGCTGGACGGCTACGAGCTGGCTTTCACCGGCCTCGACGACCCGCACATCAAGCGGGACCGGTACGAAGAGGTCGCGGGCGGCCCCGAGACCGGCGCCGATCTGTCGCTGGCCGTCGTCCACGCCCCGTATCTGCGCACGCTCGACGCTTTCACGGCCGACGGCTACCCCCTGATCCTGGCGGGCCACACGCACGGCGGGCAGCTGTGCATCCCCTTCTACGGGGCGCTGGTCACCAACTGCGACCTCGACACGGACCGGGTGAAGGGCCTCTCCACGCACCGGGCCGATGGAAAGGTCTCGTACCTGCATGTCTCGGCGGGCTGCGGCACCAGCCGCTACACGCCGGTGCGGTTCGCGTGCCCACCGGAAGCGACGTTGCTGACGCTGACGGCGCGGGACTGAGGGTGCGCGGTTCGGGGGCGCCGGCAGGGGCACCGCCGAAGACGGCCGCAGGGCCTCGGCGAGACGTCGACGGGGGCGTGAAAACCGGATTTCGCCTCCAGGCGCGGGTGGGCTAAAGTAATCGATGTCGCCGCGACAGCGGTGACATCGGGGTGTAGCGCAGCTTGGCAGCGCGCTTCGTTCGGGACGAAGAGGTCGTGGGTTCAAATCCCGCCACCCCGACGCTGGTCAGAGGCCACATACCAAATTCGGTATGTGGCCTCTGTCGTGCCCGGGGGGCCAAACAGGGGGCCAACGGAAGTTGATCAAGACCCAAACGGGTGCACTTGTTTCGTCAGGCGACGACCGGACATCCGGGGCAGATCTACTGACGCTATGGATCAAGGCATAGCGGGCTTGGTGGGGGCGGCGCTAGGGGGCTTCATCGGCGTCGCGGGCACGTTGGCATCAGTGCGGCTGACTGGAAGAGACCAGAGAAGGAATCAGCACGAGCACTGGCGTCGCCAGCAGCGGCGAGACGCCTACAGCCAATTAATAAGCCAAGCTTCTGAGGCCATCAGGCTCGGCGGCAATGCCACAGCCGCTTACTCAGGTCGTGAGCGCAACACTGACGATCTCTGGGAACGATTCAACGAGACGGTCCGCAAGCTGGAAGAGCCGATGAGTCTCGTGGCCCTGGAGGGCCCCGCGGAAGCAGCCGCCGCAGCGACGGAACTTGTGGGAGCACTTGCCGGATGGGCGGGCAGCATGCTCCTCGCCCTCGAGGAAGACTCGGGAGCCCATGTGCGAACCCGTTACGACCCGGCAGTGGGTCTGGACGAGCTAATAGCGGAGCAGGGGAAGAGCTATGAAGCCTACGATGCCGTCATCCAGCTCTGCTGCGATCTGCTGGACGTCTGACCAGCAGAGCTGGCCTGCGCCAGGTGCCCAAGCGCTGATGAATGGGCACCTGACATGCTTAGGGGATCGTACGAGCGAGCTCAGGTCGCAATGGGTTCATGTTGATCTCGGCCATCAGCGAAGATGTCGTCCATCGCTTCGGCGCCCGTCGTGATCACGGGCCGGAGCTGTTTGCGGTAGACCGCCTCGGTGGTCGCCTGACTACTGTGACCAACCAAGAGCGCGATCTGCTCCAAGGGGATGCCGTGGTCGGAGAGCAGGGACACGAAGCTGTGCCGGAGTTCCCGCGGCGTCCACTCAGGCTTCAGCCCGGCCCTTTTCACGATGGCCTTGAAGTCTCTCCGGACGTTGGCTGCGTCCAGCGGCTCGCCGCTCCGTGTCGTGAAGACACGGCCCGTCGGGCTCCACTCCATCCCTCTCGATGCTCGTTCCTGCTTCTGCCATCGCATGTGCTCTTCGAGGACTTCGACTACCTGCTTGGGCAGAGCTATGGTCCGGCGGCTCTTCCTGGTCTTGGTCTCGCCGTGCTTGCGAACCGAGCGCCACACCGCCACGTGGGGCGGGATGCCGTCGGTTGTCTCCAGGAAGAGGTGGTCCCAGGTGAGGGGTCGCGCCTCTTCCGTGCGCACCCCGCTGAGGAGCGAGAGCACGAGGTAGGCGTACAGCCGTGACGGACGCGCGGCAGTGAGCACTGCTTTCGCCTGCTCCAAGTTCAGCGCCTTGCTCGGACGGCCGGGGCGCCCCTCCGGTGCGGTGACGAGTAGGGCGACGTTCCGCGCAGCCTTGTCCCTACGCTGAGCGTGCGCGATGGAACGGCGCAGGATGGCGAGCAGGTCACGCAGGCTTCGCGTTGCGAGGAATTCGGCCCTGCCGTCCAACCAGTCGTCGACGTCGTCCGCGCTGAGTTCCTTCAGCTTGGCCTTGCCGATGAACGGGATCAGGTGCTTGTTTGCCATCGAGCGGTTCTTGCCGACGGTGCCCTTCTCGTCGCGCCCCTTCAGCCCACGCTCCAACCAGTCGTTCACCGCATCGGCCACGGTGTAGTTGGCCGGCGCTTTGACGCCGGTCTGAATCTCCTTCTTCAAGTCTCGGATCTTGTTGCGGACTTCGGTCTTCGTCTTGCCGTACACCTTCGGCCGGCGGCGCTTGCCGTTCGGGGCATACCCCAACGAGACGGCTCCCACATAGCTCTTCTTGGTGGGGTCCCAATAGATCGTGTCTGCACCGTGGCCAGCCCTTTGGGCGCGCTGCGGGGTCTCGGTCATGCTGTGTTGAGCCTCCATGGGACAGGGCCGCGCCCAAAGAGCGCGGCCCTGCATAGCTGAGGTGATCTGAGGTCAGACGGTGGTCTCTGCCTCGCGCTTGAGCAGTTCGACGTACCGCGCGATGTACTCCGGCGGCACGAGTCGGCGACGGCCAATGCGGACTGTCTGAAGTCGTCCGAGGCGTATCTCCTCGTAGACCATCGAGCGGCCAATCCTGAGAGCCTTGGCCGCCTCTTCGGGCCTATAGAGGAGTTGTTCAGCAAGTGCGGTGGCGGTGCTCATGCGGCGGTGCCTCCTCGGCAAGGAGCAAGGGGCGGTGGCCCCCCTTCCTGTCAGGTCCGCTACCTCCGCTACCTCCGCTACCGCCCTGGTCAGGGGCGTGATCGAGGTAGCGGATAGGGCGCGAGGTAGCGGATAAATGCGCTACCGGCCCCGGATCGGGTCCGTGGGCCGGTAGCGGATGGAGCGGTGAGGTAGCGGATAGATTCCGGCTATCCGCTACCTTTCTTGGGCCTCTGACCTGCGCGGTAGCGGAGGTAGCGGAAGTAGCGGACTCTCAGGGGTAGGGGGGCAGTACCGCGCCCACGCGTCGTGAAGATCCGCCGCGTAATAGCCCTTCATCACGCTGCCGCCGGTCTTGATGTTCCGGGCCGCGATGGGCTTGTTGTCCGCGGTCATGTACTCGCGCAGCATCCGCGACAACCCCCGGGCGTCCAGCGGCCGGCCGCTCATGTCCGCCCACGGCGCCTCGTCCAGACTGTGCAGCCGGTCGAGTACGGCGACGGTGGGCAGGCGATCGATGCCGTTGAACACGTAATCCCGCAGGTCGGTGAGCAGCCGGATACCAACGCTGCCCTTGTCGCCATCCTTGGCCGCATTGACCAACTCGACACATGCGGTACGGGCCCGCTGGGGCCACTCCCCGCCCGCTGCGTCGGCGATGGCGATGAGCGGTTCCCACACATCGGCCGGCCGGTCCGTCACTTCCGGCGGCAGGATCGGGAAGACCCCGTCAACGAGGTGGCTCACGGTCTGGGCCCAGTTGGCGAGCATGTCGCGCAGCGCGTTCCCTTCCTTCTCGTGGATGCGCTGCCGATACGGCTCCACGCGTTCGTTCCGGGCCCGTCGGCGCATGCGGATGATGACCGAGCGGGTCAGGATCGTGTCGGGCAGCGAGCCGAGCCCCGCCATCGCGACAGCGCAGTAGGAGGGGAACTCCTGCACCTGTTGATTGGCCCCGTCGCCGACACACCGCCACATGCCCACCCCGCGGCGATGCCCCGCGTTGAGGAAACCGCGCAAGGGCTCGTTGTCCCCGGCCTTGGGGCCAAAGACGGTGTCGATCTCGTCGAACAGGACCGTGGGTCGTGTCTCGAGTGTGGACACGGCGCGGAAGAGCACCGAGGCGGATGCGTTCGCCGCCACCAGGGGCTTGGGCACGAGGGTTTCGACGATTTCCAGGGCTCGGCTCTTCCCGCTGCCCGGCTCGGGCGAGAGGAACGCGATGCGTGGCGTGGCGTCGAAGCAGTCCAGCAGATGCGCGTGAGCATCCCACAGAGTCACCGCGACATAGGCCGCGTCGATGGGGAAGACGTTGAAGCGCCGGTGGAAGGCTTCCACCTCATCGAGCAGCGCGGAGCCGTCCGAAACTTGTGTCGGCCGATTGGTGCTCATGCTGCTTTCCTCCCTTCCTGAGAGGTACGGAGCGGGCATAGATCGCGGTGCGCGGTGTGCAGGTCGATCAGGTCACGCACCTTCGGCCGGCCGATCGCGCTGCGGTCCCAGCCGCACACACACTTCGAAGTGGCGGTGGGAATCGCACCCTTGGGTGCGGCGATGTGCAGCCACGCGACGGGGTAGCGGCCGTCTGCCTGGTGCGGGTCCGGGCGAAGGGCAGATGGGACGCCTTCGGCGACGTCCTTTGGGGCGCCCACACCCGGAGGAACCGCGGCCAGTGCGGCGGCGCGCGGCCGGTGGGTGGTGCCGGGATGGCTCTTTATTGGGGAGCGGGGAGGGTTGCTCATGCCGTCCTCCGCTGCGAGTTGTGGGCAATGGACCAGTTCAGTCCGCTGCGCACGGTCGAGCGGCACTGGCGCTCCGACAGGCCCGCGCACTCCCCCGCCGATTGAAGAGCCTCCTCCACCACATCGCGGGGAAGGTCGCCCCACGCGATGAACCGCCCAAGAGCTCGCGCCCCCGCCAACAACGTGGCATTGCGCTCGCCCTGCGGGGCGTCCCGCACGGTCGCCGTTTCCGCCCTGAGCGCGGCTGCGGCGTAGCGAGAGGCCCGAGAGGACGACGGCACAGCCATGAGTCTCCGCGATGCCTGACGGAGCGCCAGAAGGGCGTACAGCCATTCCGGGAGTGGGACGGGCGGGGTGGGATCAACCGGGGTGTAGGGGCCTGCCTGGGTGATGCTGCCCGCGGCGACGACGTAGCCGCCCCACGCTCGGGTGTCGATCAGCTTGCCGAGCCTGCCCGCCGTGTTCGCGAGCCGAGCCCCGGGCGGGGTGGTGAAGTACAGATGCGCTCCACCGCTCGCAGTCCGCACCGTGTGCGTAGTGGGCAGGTCCTGCCCGGCGCGCTCGCAGAGCGCACGAAAGGTCGTCACGCCGCAAGGCGTGTCCGCACTGCCCTTGCTCCTGCCCTTGTGCTTGGGCATGTCGAGATCCACGACCAACAGCCCGGACGGGCCAGTGGCAATGCCGACATTGAACGGGAGCGAGGCCCACGCGCGGCGGATGCGGTCAGGGTCGATGGTGGCGCGCTCTTCCCACTTGCGGTGACCACCCGCGCAGTCCCCGATCCCGGGACAGACCGCTTCGCCGTGCAGGGCAGGGCGCTTGTCGTGGGGTCGGAGGGGGAAGACGTGCCAGCCGCGTTCAGCGGCAGTTAAGGCCGCAGTGAGCGGCGCCGACGGCGGAACATGAGTCATGCTGGATGTCTCCAGTTCTCTGAATGGGTGCTGGGTAGCCGGGGCGGCCGCGAGTCTTTGGCGAGAGGCGCGGCCGCCCCGGGCGTAGCTACTGGTTCTTGGCCCACAGGGCGTACTGCTGACGGACATAGCCGCGCGGGTCGGTGATGCCGTCGGCGTGGTCGATGTCGAGCAGGTGGCGGGCCGCTTCGGTGGCGGCCTCGCATGCGTCGCCGAACCCCTCTCCGGCCTCGTCCCCGAGGGCGATGCGGTCCAGGACCGCGGCCTTGCGGAGCCAGAACTCCCGCCCGAGCAGTGCGCCGGTGGGACGGCCGACGGAGTGGTAGGCGGTCCATCCGATCTCGCTGGTGATGCACGGCGCGGTGGCGTACGCGTCTTCCGGCGTCGGCCACGTGAGCGGCTGCGGCGCGGGGTCGGCGTTGTCGGTCGCGTAGCTCATGTCATCGAGCTGCAGGAGCAGTTCCCCGAGCTGGCGCCGAGTGATGTCACGTGCGTAGGGCTCGGTCCAGCCGTCGCAGTCCAGCTCGACGGTCACGACCTCGTCGTGGTTCATGTCCATGTCAGTGCTCCTTGGTGATCTCGACGGTGGGGAGTTCGGGCAGGCCCGCGCTTTCAAGGGCCTTGGGGTCGAAGCCGGGCAGGGCCGCGCGGGTGATGAGCGCGGTGGCGAGGGATTCGGCGTAGGCGGCACCGGAGCGGGCTACCTCGATCTGTGCTCCGGCGCGCAGGGCTTCCACGCGCTCGACGTGCGCGTGTTCCTCGCGACGCTCGATGGTGCGCCGCTCGTAGGCGACACTTTCGCGGCGGTCGGTGCGCCAGTACCGGGCCGCGAGCCCGTACGCGATCGCGGTAGCGAGGACCCACAGCAGCAGGGGCAGCGAGATGCCGTCGGCGTATCCGGCGACCCCGGCGAGCGCGAGCCCTCCCGAGGCGGCGAACGCGGTCCCCGCGATGACGCTGTCACCACGGCGACCGGCCGAGGCGAAAGCGCCGGCCGCCGCGGCCCCGGTGGCGAGCACGACCATCAACGCGGCGTTGCCGACGGAGTGTTCGGCACCGTTGGCGTTCCAGATGCGGCCGAGGATCAGCACGGTGGACGTGGCCACGGCGGGTGCGGCCTTGGGGGCTGCGAGGGCGATCCAGTGGCGCGCCAGGATCGGTTCGTTCACGGGGTGCCTCCTAGAGCTTGCTGATGGCGTCGATGACAGCCGCAGACAGGTCGTTGACGGGCCCGGACGCTCCGGTGGAGGCGAGGTAGAACCCGAACATCGCAGCGATGAACGCGGAGCCGTAGCCGAGGGTCTTGGAGCGCAGCAGGAAGAACAGGACCAGCCCGAACAGGGCGACGAGCGAGACGGTGACAGCCACGAGAGGCCTCCTTGCGGTGAGTTGAGGGAGCGTGGTCAGCGGGTGCCGTCGCGGTGGAGGCGGGCGGCGGCGTTGTAGAGGTGTCGGCCGACGCGTATGCGCTTGCCGGTCGCGTGGCAGCGGCGGCAGTCCTTGCCGCGCTTGAGGCGGCCCTTGCGGTCGGTCTTCATGTCGAAGCCCCAGCCGCGGCACTTGCGGCACGGTCCGAACGGCGACGCCGCACACAGACCGCAGTAACCAAGAGTGATGGCGAGTAGGCAGGCGATAGCGAGCAGGGCAGGGGGCATGACGGGCCCTCCCAGGCGGTGTTCAGGGGTTTTCGCAGGTGGGCCGCTATCCGCTAGCGGCCTGATCAGACAGGGTTTCGGGTGCTAGCGGGGCCGCTAACGTTAGCGGGGTGTGCCGCTAGCGCTAGCGGCCCCGGAGACTCAGCCCGCGTCCCGGTTTCCGTCACGCTCCGCAATCGCTGTGACGATGTGGGAGCGGTCGATACCGCGCCGGTTGACGACCTTGCCGTCGATACGGCGGCCCACCTGGATGGTGGAGACGCCGTGCGGCTTCAGCGCCGCGGCGAGCGCGTCGGGGTCCCAACCGTCGTAGACGTCCGGCCGCAGTTCGGCGAGGCGGGCGACGACGGTCTCGGACCAGCGCTTGGGCTCATCGGCCGCGACCACGGCGAGGATGTCGGCGAGCAGGTCGTAGCCGCTGCCCGCAGCAGGCTCCGGCTCCTGACCGAGCGCGTGGCCGGACAGGGTCCCGGCGTCCTCGCGTGCCTTGCGGGCGCGCCGCGCGATCCGGTCGGCGTTCGGGGCGTCGACGTAGACGCTGCGGATGATCCGGGCGTCCGAGCCGTCGCCCACGAAGTAGGCGATGCCCTTGTCAGCCCAGGAGAACATCGTGGCGCGCACGCCCCGCTTGTAGGAGGAAGTGCCCAGCACCATGTCGTTCTCGGTCTGGCCCATGACCTTCATGCACAGCCGCACGCCCGCGTTCGCGGAGATGCCGGTGGGCAGCGACTTCGCGTCCGGCCGCTGGGTGGCCAGCATCAGCACGATCCCGGTGGCCGGTCCCCGCTTGACCAGGTCAGTGCAGATGTCCTCGAACTCCTTGCCGTACTTGTCGTGCTCGAACCACACCTGGCACTCGTCCACGCAGATCACGATGGGATGCAGTCCCAAGCTCGGCTTGGAGGCAAGTTCGCTGGTCACCTTGGACTCCGGGCACACGTCCCGTGGCAGCGAGCGGATCACCTTCGCGCGGCGCCGCAGTTCGCCGCGCACCTCGCGCATGTCGGCGATGGCGTACTCGATGTCCCCGTCTTCCTCCCCGGCACGGTGCCGGTAGGAGACGTGCTCGCCGACCGGGTCCAGGTCACCGGTGCCCTTCAGGTCGTAGGTGTGCAGCTCCGCCCGCGGGTCCAACGCCGCGATCAGCGCGAACAGGCGCAGCAGGAACGTCTTACCCATCCGCGGGATCGCGCCGATGATCGCCGCGATGTACATGAACGTCAGGCCGACCCAGCGGCCCCGCTGGTCGGTAGAGAAGTCGACCGGCTTGAACAGGTCGACCAGTCCGCCCTTGGCCAGCAGCCAGGCAGGCTGCTTAGCCCTATTCATGTCCTGGTCACCGACCCACAGCACCAGCCGTCCGGTGTGCTCATCCGGCACCGCCTCGGGCCACACACACCCGAGCGGGCGGCGCAGGCCCGAGGCGAGGCGTTCGCGCCGCTCGATGATGTCCGTCACCGTCACGCCGTACGGGAGGTTGCCCTCAGCCCGCCAGCCGGGCCCATCGCGGGTGATCGGGGCGGTGAACTCGAACCCGTCCCGCCCCTTGCCCTGTGCCTGGTTGATCGCGGGAATGCCCAGTGAACCGAGCGCGCGGAGCACAATGTCACTGGTGAGCTTGACGGCCTTGGGCATCTCGACCGCCCGGTGGATGACCGGCGCATCGGCCTGCCGGCCGTTGAACCCGAGCGCCATCACCAACGCGCTGACCGACACGGCCTGAAGCCAGCCCGGAGCCAGGACGTAGAGAGCGAGCGCCGCGCCAAGCCCGATGAACATGGACAGCACGCTGACCAGCGTCCGCAGCCGGACCCGACCATCCCGCTGACGCGAGAGCTTCAGGTACTCGGCAGCGTCCTCGCGCCGCACCGCGGCGAGCCGGACCGGCTCGCCCTCACGGTCGGCCACCCACCGCAGCGTGCTGCCGACGAACTTCGCGGCCCCAGCCGGGGACTGAAACGCCAGACGCAGGGCGTAGACCGGGGAACGCAGCGCGTGATACCCGGCCGCATGCGCATAGTGCCGGGCCACCCACGTGGCCGCGGTCTTCAACTCTCCGGCCGACCGCAGCCACACCGGGACAACGTCCCGACGGCGCGCGCCCATCAGCCGACCCAGATAGCCCGGACCGGCAGCGACAGCAGTCGGCTGGTCGACCACCACTCGCCCATCCGGGTCGGGTGTCGGGTGTCCGACCGAGTCGACCGACTCGGCACGAGCCGACCGGGCCTTGTCCAAGTCGACTACCCGGGCACCCGAGTCGGGTCCGGAGTCGGTTGCCATGTCGGCTTCGAGTCGGTTGAACAGTTCGTTCTCGTCGTCGTGATTCACTGAACGTCCCTCCCTGGGACACGGGGTTGGAAGGGGCCCGGACGGCGCTTTGGACGGCAGGCGTCCGGGCCCCAAGGGGTGGATCAGGTGCTACGCGGCTTCGGCCACGGCGTAGCGCGGCATGTAGGCGATCAGTTCGACGGCCACGCCGCCGACGACCGCGTGTGCCGTGAGGGTCTGGATGTTGGTCGCGTTGCAGTGCGCGACCTGCTCCGGAGCGATGTTGAGCGCTTCGCGCCAGGCTTCGAAGTCGGCGGACTTGGTGTGCAGGTGGACGCGGATGCCCTGATGGATGCCGTGCGGTGCCACCACCGTGCCGATGGTGATGCTGTCGCTGGGCAGGGTCGGGAACGCGGTCGCGAGTGAGGCCAGCGCACGGATCGCCTCAGCCTGATCTCCCACGGTGGGTTTGTTGTCGGTCATCGTCGTAACTCCCGTCAGGCGGGTGGGCTGGTTCATTCGGCGCGCTGTTCCTCGGGGTAGGCGCAGGTGACGCACATGCCGAGCGAGGTCGGGATGCAGTACCCGGCATCAACGCGGCACTTCGGGCAGGTACGGCGGGCGAGCATCGCCAGCGCGAGCGCGCCCCACTTGCGCGACGTCATCGGCCGGACCGGCTTGGCCCGGTCGACGCGGTAGAGGTAGGCGACCAGGGCGCCCGACGTGCGGCCCCGGCACCGGCGCATCACCTGCGCGGCGACCGGCTGCCCGCCGGGCCGTAACCCGCGGGCCCGGAGCTGACGCCGGGTGGCATAGCCGTCCGGGGCAAGGCGCCAGGGGTAGGTCGGTATCCCGTAGGTGGTGCCGTTCGGGTCGTAGCACTTGCCGAACGTCGGGGACATCAGGCCGCCACCGGCTCAAGCTCCGCAGGGTCACCGCCGGTGGCGCGCTCGGTCTTGAGCGCGTCGCGCAGCATCCGGGCGTTCGCTGCGGACACCCGCACCGTGGTGCGGATACGGTCCGCGGTCAGCTCAGCATCGGACCAGGTAGCCGTAGCCTCCCGCGCCGCTGCCAGCAACTCGGCAGGGGTGCGCCCGGCTTTGCCCTTGGCCTTGCTGCGGCGTGCGGGCCGCAGCTTCGCCTTCGACTCCCCCTCGGCCGTGCGGTCCGGCTCGGGCTCCGGATCCGGATCGGCCGGCACAGTCGCAGGAGCCAATTCCCCCAGCTTGAGCAGCACTTGGGTGCGCTGCGGGGTGTGCTTGCGCCAACGTCGCCCGTAGGTCTCGCGCAGCTCCGCGCGGGCCAACTGCCGTTCCCTCTCCCGCTCCAGCGCGACGGCGTAGGAGGTGATCTCCCACAGCGTCATGCGCCGCCACAGGGCGAAGGTGGAGGGGAAGGCCAGCAGCCACCGGCCGAACCGGATCTTGTCCATGCGACGGCCGGTCACCGCGCCGATCCGGACGGCGTAGATGTGGGCGCCGATCTCGGAGAACACCACCCACAGCAGCGGCATCGTCCCGTGGGCCACCTTCGCCCACATGCCCTGCCCGGCCGCGACGTTCAGCCCGCACGTGATCAGCGTCAGCGCCCACGGCACGAACCGCACCCAGGCCAGCGCCATATCCATCCGGATCAACAGCAGATTGGCGACCGTGAACACCGGGATCGCCACATCGATACCGACCGGCAGCATCCACGGCGAGACGAAACCCCACCGGGCCGCAGCCACCGACACGGCATCGAACGACGCCACCAGGCCCAGCGCGCCAACCCCGGCCGCGCTGAGCGCGCCCAGACCGGCAAGGCCCAATTCCGGGCGGGTCAACGGCGGCACCTCGGGGCGCGCCGTCGTCGACGCGTTCATGCCGCCACCGCCTTGCCACCACGCGGCCGACGACGAACGGTGCGGCGCGGCAGCGGGATGATGTTGAACAGTTCCGGGGCGAACGTCTCGATCGCCTGCGCGGCGACCTGGCTCACCGTGTCCGGCAGCTCCGGATACGCGCTGAGGATGTCCCGCGCAGCGTCCAGCCGGGCGGCCCGCTCCATCTCGGTCTCGCCCTCCACACCCAGCCACAGATCCAGCGGGGTGCCGAGCGCGAGCTCAACGAACTCCGTGGCGGTAACAGCCACATGACCAGCAACGATGTTCTTCATGGGTCGTACTCCTCATCAGGTGGGAACGGCCCAAACCAGCGGCCCCGGTGTTCGAGCACCGGGGCCGCGCGCCGTTGGAGACCAGGGGATGTCCGGCTCCCCTCAGCCCCGCCCGTACGGCAGGGAGCCGGACGGGTGGGGGAGGCAACCGGCCGCCGCACCAGGTGCGCCGGAAGTTGAGGTAGTGCGTGTCTCCTTCATCGCGACCGCGCTCCCGTGTCAGGTAGAGCTGTCCGGCCTCGAAGTAGGCGTATGGAGACATGACCTTTCGGTCTAAGCCCTCCGGTTAATGCCAAGGCGCCGGGTCGCCTCCCCCCGTCCACCGCGGGGCTCCTGGTCGTGCGGTCTTGCAGGTCAAGCACTTGCGGACACAACAGGTGAAGCCCTTCCGGGTTCGCCGTGCTGATACGTAACAGCATGTACTAGCACGTACCATGACGCAAGAGGGTGGCACGGATTCGTGCTAGGTCGTACTAGGGGTGGGTACGCTCGATTGCGTGATGAGCGCTGAAATCTCTAAAGACGACCCCAGGCCGGAGTCTGAGCAGGCCGCCGACATCCTGCGGCAGGAGATCTTGTGTGGTGACATCAAGCCCGGAGCCCATGTTGGCTCCGTGCGGGACTTGGCCACGCGCTTCAAGATCTCGGGAATGACCATGCAACGAGCCCTTGCGATCCTGCGCGAGGATGGGCTCATCATGACCACGTCGCGCGGCAGCTATGCCCGCGACCCGGAGCAAGCCACCGAAGGTAGCGAAGCCGACGTAGGTGTCGACCTTCCTGAAGTCCTGCGCCAGCTCGAACATCTCACCTCCCAGGTCTCGGAACTTCGCGGCAGGCTCGAAGCGCTCGAAAGCCGCTCCGTGCCGGGTGGTGCGTGATCTGCAACCACCATGCAGGGAACGGGAGTTGAGAGGTAAGTGACAGCCAGGGGACGGCAGAGCGGAGCAGGGGACATGTCCGGTGACACCCCTCTGTCACCTTCCCTGTCCCCCCGGCTCGCGGGTGAGACTCGGAGTAGGCACTCGGAGGAGGGCGCATGACCGACGACAGGCCCGCATGGGCGCGGCGCATTGCTGCCGAGCGATCGGCACGTGACTGGTCGCAGCGTGAGGCAGTCAGGGCGTTGCGGGCGCACGCTCCCACGGAGCTGCCCGCCGAAGACAGCATGATTCGCCAGTGGAAGCGCTGGGAGTCAGGCCAGATGCCGAACGACTTCTACCAACCGATCATCGCGGCGACTTTCGGCACCGTGACGCACGCGCTCTTCCCTGCGCCCGCGCGGCGGGACGGAGACAGGGAGATCCTGGCAGCGTCCGGCATGGAGACGTTGGAGATCGTGAGCCGTCTCAGCCGGTCCGACGTCGACTCCGCCACGCTCGATGCTCTAAGGATCACGACAGACCGCCTCGCCTCGGAGTATCCATTCATGCCGAGCGAGCAACTTCTCATCGAGGGGCGCCAGTGGCTTCGCCGCGTGGTCGAACTCCACTCGAAGAGTCTCACGCTCTCTCAGCACCGCGAGGTGCTCGCCCTGTCCGGCTGGCTCGCCCTCCTGGTCGGCTGCGTCGAGTACGACACGGGCGACCGCCACGCGGCTGAGTCGACGCGACAGGCAGCACTCTCGCTCGCCACTGAGGCAGACCATGCGGAGGTCGCCGGATGGGCGCACGAGATGCGGGCATGGTTCGCCCTCACAACCGGTGACTATCGGGGCGTCATCGCGGCGGCACGGGCCGGAGCCGAGACAGCGGCGCACCACGGCGTGGCCGTGCAGCTCGCTGCACAGGAGGCCAAGGCATGGGCGCGGCTCGGAGACCGCCGGCAAGTCGAGGTCGCCTTGGACAAGGGGCGGCGAATGCTCGAAGGAATGCCACACCCTGAGAATCTGGACAACCACTTCGTGGTGGACCCAGCCAAGTACGACTTCTACGCGATGGACTGTTACCGCCTGGTCGGTGAAGACAAGCTCGCGCGCACGCTCGCCGAAGAGGTGCTGAGGGTGGGAACGGACTTTGACGGCACCGACCGCTCACCAATGCGTAACGCCGAAGCGCGCGTCACACTGGGCGTCACGGCGGCGCGTGAGGGCGACTTGGAGCAGGCAGTCATCATGGGAGAGCGGGCCCTCGAAGGCGACCGGAAGTCAGTGCCGTCGCTCATCATGACCAGCCGCGAACTCGCTGCCGAGATGAGGAACCGGTACAGCTCCGAACCGACAGCACAGGACTACCTCGCGCGACTTCACTCACTCGCTGAACAGAAGCCCGGATTCCTGCCTCGCTGAGACCCAAATCCGCGCGCACCTTCTCTGTATATTCAGACAGTGCCGCAATGGCATGGCGGCATGCGGAAACTAGCCTGCACTGGCACTCCCGCTGCACTGGCACTCCCGCTAGGCAGCCGAGCTAAGGAAGCCCACTATCGCGCTGTGAGGCCCGGATGCGATTTATCCCTCTTATCGGCATCATGCTTGTCTTTATCGTATCCGAGATAGCCGAATATTATCGCCGCGAGAAGCGATGCAATGGAGATCGCAATGGTGACTCTCTCGAAACTGGACATTGAGGGAGCTTGCGGTGGTGGCGTGCTTTCCGAGATCCAAATGGTGGTCTGGTGGCGCCGTAGGACACGTGTGCCCACGATGAAGCCAATAAAGTATGCGAACGTGGGGCACATGGCAAGGGGTACGTAGGACCACGCGAACGGATCGGCTTTAGCTGACAGATCGACACCAGCCACCGTCAATATAGCCACATATGCGAGCCATGAGATCCCCGCGAACATGACGCCCGTCAGTTCCGGTTTGAGTAGCCAAAGCCGACGCTTCCCATGCGTTTCCTGAATCAAAGACTTTAGATGCTCAACCTTGGAACGGGCCCAAGCGGGATCACCGGAGATTGATAAAGTTAGACCTTTAGGGGAAATTTCTACGCGAATACTTTTCGGGAATTCGCCGTCGGGTGTGTCATCTCGGGTTGTCGTTATGCTTAGCCAGAGGTTATCTAAAATTTCTGGATCACCAGGCTCATTTGACTCACTTAGCCCCTGGACCAGATCATCTAGTGTCGCCGCGTAGATTTCTACAAGAATTCCTCGCCGCGTCCCCATGACCCGGCTGGTAGAAGAGGGGAACCCTTCGCACATTACGGCCCAAATGCGCTCAATATGCCTACGCTCTAATTTGCAGTCCTCGAAGAGGTAACTGGCCCGGGCCATAGCGGTGTGCGGCGAGGGAGACGACATGCCTACATGCTCGCAGTCGGCCACGGGCTGCGAGTCCCGTTTGAGGAGACTCCCGGAGCTGCTGAGCCGCCCGCGTGCCCTCAAGCCCACTCCACCGACGGACCGGCCGCCTGTGGGCCGTCCGAGCCAGCCAACGACGACAGTCGACAAAAGCCCTTCCCCTGCTCAGAGACGGCGCCTTGGATGTCGGCGCAAGTGCTCATCGGCGAACGTGAGTTGAGGAGCAGTAGAGCCCAGGCTGCTGTCACCCACGGAGACATCTCCCGCGATCGGCCAATCTAGGGGGCCAAACAGGGGGCCAAACGGTGCAGCCCCGTCGAGACCCTCCCGGACGCTCATGGACAGTCCCGGTAGCGAACGGGGCAGGTCGATGGCACCAATGCAAGGTCGCGAAGGGGCTGATCGCGTTCGGGACGAAGAGGTCGTGGGTTCAAATCCCGCCACCCCGACAGCTGAAAAACCAGGTAAGAGCCAACCTGCTCTTGAGAGCAGGTTGGCTCTTACTCGTTTCGGGGGCCTTTTTGGGAGAAATCTGGGAGAAGATCTTGGAATTCCTCTCCCAGACCGCCAGTGACCACCACTACTACTGCCGTTGAAGATCGTCACGGCAGGAAACGACGCGGACCGGACCCCCTAGTCGTCCAGGGTGATGGTGGTCAGGGCACGGAAGGCCCCGACGGGGAGGAGCAGGCCTGCCCGCTTGTCGGTGCTACGTGCCGCGACCAGGCCCGTCAGCGCGCCAGTGCTGGAGAACGCCGGGGCGCCGAAAAGGCCGTCGACGAGTTCGCCGGACACGCGCAGCCAGTCTCCCGAGCGGCCCTTGACGTCGAGGAGGCACGAGTACCGCCCCTGCATGGCGTGCGCGCTCACCAGGCTCTGCCTCCCGGGCGTATGACGCCAGTCGAAGACCAGCACCTGGTCGGGGAAGGCGACGGGCTCAGCCAGGCGCAGCACCGCGAGGGACGAGCGGACCCCCAAACCATATGATCCGAATCCGGGGAGGTCACGGATCTCGACCTGCTCGGCCCGGACCCTGTGCTCACCGATCACGACTTCCATCACGTGCCCCGATGCGCTCGTCCCCAGGGCCCGCTCCAGCACTACGCCCGTCGTGATCACCGTCTCAGCGTCGAAGAGCAGGCCGTTGCCCACGTGCTCGCCACCCGCGCACAACCGGACGCTTACCGAGGCGACGAACTCCTCGTCCACCTGCCAGGTGTCGGCGACGACACTGACGTCGCCGTGGATGTGCCCGAACTGGTACACCGAGTTCAGAGGTGATGCGCCGGGGGTGGTCACGACCTCGTTCCGTACGTCGGCAGCGGAGCGGGAGGCCGCACCGGACCCGTCGGGGACAGGCGGCAGAAGCTCCGGCAGCAGAGCGGCCTCGCCCTCCCGCTGTGCCGTCTCCTCCGCGCCGGCGAGCTGGCGCTCCAGCTGCTCGCAGCGCTTCTCCGCCTGCCGATGCAGGGCCTGTACACGTTCCAGCTCTGCCTGCAGTTCACGGATCTCCGCGCTCAGCCGGGCGTGTTGGTCGGCCGCATCACCGGACGGGGCACCGGTCACCGGCTCTGTCAGCGGGGACGCCGGCATCGCCTGCAGCTCGCGAAAGCGCATTTGAAGGTCACGAATGCGGTGTTCGCGGTCCTGGAGGGTGTCCTCCAGCCAGCGTTCCCGCGCGGCGGCCCGCCGTGCCTCCTGATCGGCTTCCGCGAGCTTCCGTTCCAGCAACTGCACCTTGTGCACCGGGCCGTTGCCAGCCTGCACCGCGGCGGTGTGCAGCGCGCGGAGCATGCCGATGGTTTCCTCGGTCGGTACGGTGCCCCGTTCCTCGGCGACGTCGTGCAGGAGGTTGAGGACGAACTCCCACGGCGGCAGGCGGTGTCCGCCGAGAAAGCGGGACACGGTGGAGGAGTCGTACGTGCGACGAGCCGCGTAGCGGCGGGTCGAGATACCCAGGCCCGCGAAGAGATCCCGCAACGCCTGGGCGAGAGCGACCACTTCCGGCGGCAGGCCGTCATCGACCGGCTTCAGTTCGCTCATCCTGCTCCGCCGCCCCGTTCCCGAACTCGTATCCCGTGCCCGTGCTTGTACCCGAGTGTGCTGCCGGTCGTCCGGCAGCACTGCTGCATCTGCCGCAGCGCCCCGCCCCTCCGTGAGGGTGGACGTCCATCGTCACAGATGCGATCCGCCGGACAGGCCCTCACCATGAACGGGGAATTACCCATGCCGCAGCGCACCAAGCGAATTCAGGATCTCGTCGTCTTCCTCGCTGTACTCGGCGTCGGCACGCTGCTCGTGCTGCGCGGCGTGCCGGCGGAGTCGCTGGCGACGATCGCCGTAGCCGTATCCGGCCTGTACGCCGCTTGGCGCGGCCACGGCGGCCCTCCGCAGCCGCCGGCCTCCCGGTGACATCCCCGGCCCGACCCCGAGACGTCCCCCATCTCTCGCGGCCTGTTTGATCTACTGCGGTAGCGCCTGTGGTGCTACGTAGCTGGGAGAAATTTGGGAGAAGATCTTCTCCCGACGTCTCCCAGATGCCTGGCGAGACCAACTCACACCAAAGCCCTGGCCTGCGCAAATACCTTGAGTGTCAGATCTGGATCTTGCCCTGACCTTATTCGGGACGAAGAGGTCGTGGGTTCAAATCCCGCCACCCCGACAGCTGAAATACCAGTTCAGGGCCGGTTTTCCTTCACGGGAAACCGGCCCTGACTCGTTCCTCGGTGCTTCTGGGGAGTGAACGGGGAGTGGATCAAGGATTCCACTCCCCGAGCGTCACCCTGGCGCGCTCTCAGCGAAGCGTCGAGCGCACGCAACGGGGACCGAGGATGCATGGCCAACCGCGCCTCCAACGACTCCTCCCACTGCTCGTCAGTTCATCCATGAGCCGATTCCTCATCCGCGCGGTGATGTGCGAGTAGCGCGCCTGCACCGGACCGGATGTGTCCCGTGCGCTCATCCATCAACTTCGGCGGACTTCGGAACCCCTCCGTGCGCGTCTTGGCCGTGCGGCGCAGCCCGTGAGGTGCGAGCCCCTTCGCGGTCTTCTCGCCGACCCGCAATCCAAAAGGGCGCCGTCAACGTAGTCAATGGAGAGCCCGCAACCCGGGGAAACGCCCCGTTCAGCCGGTTTCCGTACAGCGGGGATCTTGGCATGCAACGCATGCTCCTCGTATGTGCGAGGCGACGCTGCGACCACGCCGCTCCTCCCCCTTCGGCTGCGGCTATCCATCTCGTGCCGCTGAGAGTTGCGCGAGACGACGGAGGAAAAGGTGCATCCATCATGCGAGCACAACGCGCGAGGCGCCTCGCCGCGGTGTCCGCGGCCAGCATTCTGATGGCCGGCGGCGCTGCGATCGGCGCAGCAGGCACGGCCACAGCAGCCCCTGCCGTGCACACCCAGGCGACCACCAACTGGTGCGGCGACCGCGATAGCTGGGGCGGAAACTGCTTCGACCACCGATCCGACCACCGATCCGATCACCGATCCGATCACCGCTTCGACCACCGCTTCGACCACCAGCGCTTCATCTTCACCCCTGGAGGTTTCGTGATCATCGTGCTCTGATACGCCCTTGAACATGGCGTCGAGTCAGACCTCCTGAAGCAGGCCCTCGACGGCAGCGAGTGCATCCTGGGACCCGAGCCCGGCGAAGGTCGCCGACCGGCATGGTGGCGGCCGTACGCCCAGGATGCACTCGCTGCCGTCGAGGGCCTGCTTCAGGAGGTCTGACTCGACGCCATGTTCAAGGGCGTATCAGAGCACGATGATCACGAAA
>NZ_JBSFUK010000002.1:370516-592932 GCF_053591755.1 Streptomyces sp. NPDC002926 | reverse complement strand
CGCCCCCCCGGGGCCCGCTAGCGACCGCGCCCCCCCCGCGGCGGCTGCGCCCGCCGCCGGCGGGGGGGGCCGCCGCCCCCCCCCGGGGCCCCCCCCCCCCCGGCCCGCCGGGCCGGAGCCCTGCGGGCCTACTTGGCCGGCCAGTCCGTGAGGGTCACGGGACGGTCGGTGAGCACGCGGAGGTTCCCGCCGTCGGCGGCGTCGACGACGTAGACGCCGCCTGTGCCGGTGGAGTCGTCGACGGCGGTGAAGGCGATCCGGGTCCCGTCGGGAGAGAAGACCGGGTTCTGGATGCCGGAGAGAGGCATCGGCCACTGCGGCTCGGTGGAGGCGCCGGTCGCCATATCGGTGATGCGCAGACCGTGTCCGGTGGAGTGGACGACACGCTGCCCGTCGGGGGACCAATCGGCGGGCGTCGACCAGGCCTGGTGGTCGGTCGAGACGGCGCGGACCTCGCGGGTGGCCAGGTCCAGGACGTAGACGTCGGAGCCGTACTCCCAGCCGGTCGGCGTCTCGTACGAGGTGGCCTTCAGGAAGGAGACGCTGCGGCCGTCCGGGGAGAACGTGCCGCGGCTGCCGGAAGTAAGCACCTCGGCACCGGTGCCGTCCGTGGCGATCCACTCCAGCCCGCGTGGGCTGTCGTAGACGATCCGCTTGCCGCTCGGGGCCCAGTCAGGATGTCCGACGTATGGCGCACTGGCATCCTCGGGCTGGACCCCACCGGCCAGGACGCGCCGGTCGCTGCCGTCGGCCTCGGCGATCACCAGATCGCGGGCGTACATACAGCCCTCGTCCTGCGGTACGCATGTGTCCCGCCGCTGGATGTACACCACCTGGGAGCCCTTGGGCGACAGCACCCCGTCCTCCGCCGCCTGGGCGAACGTGGCGGTGACGGATCCGGTCGCCGGGTCCAGCGCAACGCTCGCGGGGGATGCCGCCGAGTAGTCCGTGGCGGTGATCCGGCCGGCCTCCACCGTTCCGCCCGCCGTGGCGGTCCCTGCCAGTGGCAGGCTCGTCGCAACAGCGAGCCCGACGGTGAACGCGGCGTGTGTGAAGCGCATTTGCGCTCCTTCCTTGATTCCGTGGACCGCGTCGCGGTCCCGCTGAACCAAGCGCAAACCGATCAAGAAATGTCACGTCCGGCCCGGTCGGCACAGGGCGGTGCGGTGCCTCTCCCCCGTGCCGCGCGCACGTTGGTCGCCCGGGCGACAGCATCGACCGATCGAAGACGTTGCTGTCGCACCGAAACTGCTCAACCGCGCCTCACCATGAGGACATCTCACCCTCAAGGCCGGCCATGGCTGCGCCAAGTGCCACTGGCTGACGAGGCGTTGAATGGCTGACGTTCGTGGCTGCCGAGGTGCCGGGTCCGTACCCGGAAGACGTGCGAGGTCGACGGCCGGGGTGCTTCGGCAGGACGAGATCCAACCAGGCAGTCGGCAGCCCGAGTTCGACGGGACCGACTGCCTGGCTGAGGCTGTGGAGCGCGGGATCAACCACCTCAATGGGCAGCGCGAGCCGCGGCCACCGGTACGAGAAACCCGCCGTCGGCCACGAAAGCCCTAGTCGATGGTCACCGGCCCGTCGGTCGGCTTGCCGTCCTTCTTCTCCGTGCCCTTCTCAGGCGCAGCCAGGCGGCCCGGAAGGCCCAGCGGACCGTTGTCCTTCTCGTGCCGGTGGTCGGCTCCGCTCAGGTTCTGCCTGACCGAGTCCAGGATCGTCAGTCCCTGGCCGACCAGGCCCGCCGCGATCTCGCCGAGGCCGTCGGCGCCGTTCAGCACATTGACATTGGCGCCGGCGAGGCCGCCCGCGGCCTCCTTCACGATCTGCGGGAGCTGGTCGATCAGCATCCGGTCCAGCGCCACCCGGTCGTACGAGGCGGCGGCCGCGGCCTGGATCTTCATCCGCTCCGCCTCGGCCACGGCCAGCACCCTGATCCGTTCGGCCTCGGCCTCCGCCGGCTTCACGATCTCGGCGACCAGCTGCTGCTGGCGGAGCTGGGCCGCGCGCTGGGCCAGCTCGGTCTGCGCGGCGAGCACCTCCTGCTGGGCGTGCGCCTGCGCCAGCGGCCCGGCTTGCGCCGAGTGGGCCTGTGCGCGGTCCACCTCCGCCGAGTACTCCGCCTTCACCACCGCGGTCTGTCGCGCGTATTCCGCCTGGTTCCGCGCGGCCACCTGCTCCGCCTCGACCGACGCCTGGGTGGCCTGAGCCTGTGCGATCAGGGCCTGTCGCTGGATGGCCGCCTTGTGCGGGGCCGACATCGCGTCGATATAGCCGACATCACCGTCGTCGATCGACTGGATCTGCAGCGAGTCCACGATCAGCCCGATCTTGGCCATCTCGGTCTTCGAGGTCTCCAGGACCTCGGCGGCGAGCTTCTGTCGCTCGGTGACGATCTCCTCGACCGTCATCGAGCCGATGATGGAGCGCAGGTGGCCGGCGAAGATCCGGCCGGTCAGCACCGACATCTGGTCCTGGTCGGAGAGGAATCGCTGACCGGCGTTGACGATGCTCTCGGTGTCATTGCCGACCTTGAAGGCGATAACGGCGCGAACGTGAAGTGCGATGCCCTGCCTGGTGACACAGGTCTCGGTGACCTCGGACTCGCACATCGACAGGGTGAGGAAGCGGGTCTTGCGGAAGATCGGGAGTACGAACTTGCCGTGGCCCGTGACCACTCGGAACGGCGCACCGCCCAGTCCACGCCTGCCACCCGAGATCAACATCGCCTCGTCGGGAGCGGGAACCCGGTAACCGAACATGCTTCGTCTCCTTAACCGGCGCCGGCGGCGCTGCCGCCCAGCGCATCCAACGGATCGGCCCACTCGATGACGTCCACTTGGCGAGTGCCGCGGGATCCGATCACGAGCACGGTCGCCCCCCTCGGCAGGGGGTCTTCGGACCAGGCGAGGAAGGTCTCGGATCCGCCTCTGACCCGCACCAGGATCTCGCCGGGACCGGCGGATCCACGCGTGCCGATGAGCAGCTCTCCGGAACAGCCGATCACGGCCTCGTCCTGTGACACTGTCGGCCGCCCTCCATTGTTCTGGTCCTGAATTCGACCTTAGACCCGGCGGAATCAGCGGCCTATCCTCGGGGCCCCTCTGCTGAACCGCGGTAGATGGTCCGGCCCGGCCGGGGGACCGGTGCGGGTGGCCAATTGCGGGTGGGGCAACGGCGCCGGCCGTAGTTGCCGCTGTCCTGACGAAAACAGACCGAATGCCCCCGACCAGGCGGTTGGGGGCACAAGGGTCACGCTTTCATCGGGCCTGCGGTGCGGCTCTTGCGTCAACTGCTGCGGCGGTACAGGTAGATGCACAGCAGAGGCATGAGCGCCGAGAGCGCCGAGAATATTCGGGGCCAAGCTGGAGGGAGTGCGCGGGATGCCGGGTGCGCGGGATGCCCGCCCGGCGGCACCTATCCAAGCTGTCCGGCTGAGCCCGCGGCCCGCGGATACCGACCGGACAGCGCTGGGCGGAGGCCCGGGCGGCGAGGACACCGCCCCGGCCGCGTGCAGGGTCGGCTCAGGCGTTGGGACGCTTGCCGTGGTTGGCCTTCTTCTTCTTACGGGCGCGTCGCTTGTTGCCTCGTTTGGCCATGGCGCATATCTCCCTGATTCAGGACTTCACATGCCTTCGTGAGTCTAGATTCGGCCCCCGGTGTCCCCATCAGCGGTGACGCGGCCGCACGGGGGCCGGTCGCGTGGCCCGATCAGCCGTGTGAACAACGCCGCGGGGTCACTACGGCTAGCGCGTGGCCGCGTACACGCGGGTGGCGAACTCCGCGATCTGTTCGTCGTTCAGGTTCTTGGCGAGGTTGGCCTCAGTGATCATTCCGACCAGGCTGTGGCCCTTCCTGACATCGATCACCGGCAGCCGCTTGATCTGGTGCGTCTCCATGATCTCCAGCGCTTCGGTGGCGCCCGCATCGGCATCGATCCAGTGCAGGGTCCCGGCCAGGGATCCCGCCTGTACCTCGGCGGGGTCGACGCCTTCGGCACAGCACTTCACCACGATGTCCCGATCGGTGATCAAGCCCGTGAGTCTGTTGTCATCACCGCAGATGGGCAGGCATCCGACGTTCAGGTCGCGCATCATCTTCGCCGCGTCGAACAGCGACTGGTGTGCACCGACGCATTGCACCCCGCTGGACATGATGTCGCGGGCCGTGAGCTTCTGGTTGCTGGCCATGTTTCCTTCTGCCTTCGGCGCGTTGGTCCTCCTCCCACGATCACACGGCCGGGCCGATACCGCCCCCGCTGCGTGACGGGCGGCCCGGGCGCAGTGCGTGTACCGGCCCCGCCGCAGTCTCGGGGTGCTGTGAGCCGCTGGTCGTCGCAGCCTGGATGTATGTCCCGACATCCGCCGATCGTCGTGCACCGGATCGCAGCGTCGGGCGGGCGGCGGGTCACGGTGCGGGACCGGATCATGGGCCTCGCAGACTCCGACCGGGACGTACTGGAGTTCCTGCGCCTTGCAGGGCTGCCCGATACGGAGGAGCTCCTCGACGACCCGACGTGGGTGGAGTGGATCGCTGACCGGCCGCACGAGTACCGCCACCTGGAGATCATGCCGTGACGGCCCCGCTGTCCGATCGCCCTCGGACGGACACCTTCGGCGTGAGCCTGAGCAGATCCAGGGCTTCCTCCCAGCGGAAGCAGCCGGAGCCGCCCGCCTCGTGCTGAGGTTCGTATCCGCTGATCACCACGCCCATCTCACGCAGCCGGCCCAGGCTCTGCCGGTACGCAGGATGAGCGGCCAGGTCCGCGTTCACGCTGGGCAGCACGGCGATGGGGATGCCGGCACCGTAGGCCTCGCACAGCGTGGCCAGGGCCAGGGTGTCGGCAATGCCGGCGGCCCATTTGTTGATGGTGTTGAAGGTGGCCGGGGCCACCGCGATGGCGTCCGGCGGGGGGAAGGGACGCGGGTCGCCGGGGCCGCGCCAGGCGGAGCGGATCGGATTGCCTGTCTGTTCCGCCACGGCCTCGGAGTCGATGAAGCCGAGGCCGTGCGGGGTCGCGATGACGCCGACGTCCCAGTGCTGCTCCTGTGCCGCGGTGATCAGCTCGCCGACATCGCCGGCTGTTCCGGCCGCGCAGACGATGACGTACAGGAACGGCTTCTTCGGCTGCTCGCTCACGCAAGGGCTCCCGTGGACAACTGAGTTGGTGGCGTCCTGGCAGCCTACGGCCGGCGACGGCCCGTGGAGTCGTCGCCGGCCGGGCCTTCGTCCGGAAGCGGTGCGCGGCGGTACCGGCAGGAGCGTCGGCAAGGGTGTACGCCGGAGGAGGCCGCCGGCCGCGCTGTCGCGGCAGGCGGCGCTCTGCGCTCCGGCGTCTTTCCTTCAGGCGGAGGCCGGCCTTGGTTCGGTACTGCGGTACACCGCCAGGGTCCAGATGATGAACAGGTCGATCGCGATCATGATCACCGACCAGACCGGCGCGTACGGAAGGAAGAGGAACTGGGCGACAAGGCTGATCGAGGCCAGGAAGATACCGGTGAACCGTGCCCAGGTGGCGGCCTTGAACAGACCTGCGCCGGTGACGGCGACACAGATGCCGAGGATCAGGTGGATCCAGCCCCAGCCGCTGAGGCTGATGCGGTACACGTAGTTGCCGAGTCGGCCGTACACATCGTCCTCGGCTATCGCGGATATGCCCTGGAGCGCGGCGAGCACACCGCTGCACAGCATCAGTACGGCGGCGAAGACGACGCCGCCCGTCACCCAGCCGCTGTTCGGTTCATCGGGCGGCGGCCCCTTGTACATGGGTGTTCCCATGTCCATCGGGGGTTCCGTGTTCATCGGTGTTCCCACCGGCCGGTCCTGGCTCATGAGTGGTCCCTCTCTCGTCCCGCACGCCGGTCGCGTACCTGGCTTCGAGCGTCGGCCGGGGCACAGCCCACCGCCATACGTGTACACCCGTACGAGTGACGCGCACGGGCACCGGCGGAGGTGGTGCCCGTCGGGCCGTGGCGTCGTGCGCACTTCCTGCGCGACGAGTGCGCCGTTCGGCCGCTGCCGGGTGGCGACGGATCGCCGGGGCGGACGATCGTGGGTGCGACAGCGGCTTCGACGGGACGCGGCACCGGGCGCGGCCCTGGGCGGGAGGCTCACGTGGTGCACCGCACAACAAATGCTGTGCCGCTACGCGTCTGGGGTACAGCCCTCTGTCTTGTAGTCGCCATGACCGTCGTCTACTTCGTGCTTCCGCTCGACGGCTTCGGAGCGCGCCGGCCGGGAGTCAGCTGGACGGTCTTCATCGCGGTGCTCGCCGTCCTCGCGTGCCTGCTTCTGCTGCAGATCAGGAACATTCTGGTCGACAAGCCGGGCAGCCACCCCGTCGTCACCATTCTGCTGCTGATGTTCCTGTCGCTACTGATCTTCTCGGCCACGTACTACGCCCTCGCCCGGAATCAGGGCGCGTTCGTCGGGCTGCAGACGAGACTCGACGCCCTGTACTTCACCGTGGTCACGCTGGCGACCGTCGGCTACGGGGACGTCGTGCCGCAGAGCCAGACCGCCCGACTGGTGACCATGGTCCAGATCCTCTACAGCTTCGTCTTCCTGACTGCCTCCGCGACCGCGGTGACACGTCGGCTGCGCAGCCGAGTCGGTGATCGGCTGGGGCACAACGAGCCGCGGTGACGAGCCGCCGCGACGCCCGGGGGCGGTGGAGGACGCCGGGAGCGGCGAAGCGTGGTGACGCCATTTGGATGTCAGGGGAACCACGGGCGGTGACCGCTCGTTGCCCTCGTGGGCAAAGGAATCGTCAAGAGGCGCGGCCCGCGCCGGATTGCGCAGGGGATTTCCATGGGTGTCAGCCTTTCCAAGGGCGGCAATGTCTCGCTCAGCAAGGAGGCCCCGGGCCTGACCGCGGTCGTCGTGGGCCTGGGCTGGGATGTACGCAGCACCACCGGGACCGACTTCGACCTCGACGCCAGCGCCCTGCTGGTGGATGCGAACGGCAAGGTCGTGTCCGACCAGCACTTCGTGTTCTTCAACAACCTCAAGAGCCCGGAAGGCTCCGTCGAGCACACCGGTGACAACCTCACGGGTGAGGGCGAGGGCGACGACGAGCAGATCAAGGTGAACCTGGCGGGCGTTCCCGTCGAGGTCGACAAGATCGTGTTCCCGGTCTCGATCCACGAGGGCGAGAGCCGTCAGCAGTCCTTCGGCCAGGTGCGCAACGCGTTCATCCGCGTCGTCAACCAGGCCGGCGGCGCCGAGCTCGCGCGTTACGACCTGAGCGAGGACGCCTCGACCGAGACCGCGATGGTCTTCGGTGAGCTGTACCGCAATGCCGCGGAGTGGAAGTTCCGCGCGGTCGGCCAGGGGTACGCCTCCGGGCTGCGTGGTATCGCGCAGGACTTCGGCGTCAACATCTGAGTCGTGTAAGCCTGTTCAAGGGCCTGATCCTCTGCGGGTCAGGCCCTTGTCGCCCTGCCGCCCTCGTCGCCCTGTCCGCCTACCGCCCTCGTCGCCTGTCCGCCCGACGCGCTTCAGACGGTGTACGCGCCTGCCCGCGCCGCGGACTCGGCGGCCGCGGCCGCACGGTCCGCGGTCGCCTCGTCGAGCGGGTCGCCGCCGGTCAGGACCCGCCAGTAGAGCGGGGCTGAGACCGCCCTGATCACTTCCCGGGCGTCGGTCCCCGCCGGCAGATCACCGCGGGCGACGGCTCCTTCGACACACGGCGCCCATTCCCCGATCCGGGTCTCATAGAAGCGGTGGAGTGCCTGCGCGGTTCGTTCGTCGCAGGTGGCGGCGGCGATCACGGCCTTGAGGAGTGGGCCCTGGCGGGGGTCGGTCAGGGTGGCTACGACGAGGCGGGCACAGGCCGCGAGGTCTTCGCCGAGGGAGCCGGAGTCCGTACGCGGTACGGACTGCTCGGACATGTCGGCCAGCAGATCGGCGATCACACCGGTGGTCGTGCCCCAGCGGCGGTAGACCGTCGTCTTGCCCACCTCGGCGCGGCGGGCCACATCGGCGAGGTCGAGGCTGTGGAAACCGTGCTCGACCAGGGCGTCGCCCGCCGCGCGCAGTACGGATGTCCGGACGCGGGCGGTCCGTCCACCGGGCCGGACGGTGCCCGGGTCCGCCGCATGCGCGGATGCGGTCCGGGAAGTCACCACGGGGACTCCAGATTCTTTCCATCGCCGGCGCCTACGGACGCCCATATTAAAGGAACCACAGAACCGTTAAATGCGGCCGGTACCTGCGGACCGGTACATATGGTCGGATCGGGGCAGGTACATGTGGAGGCAGAGGTGGCCGAGAAGATGCAGGAAGACACGCCGATCGACGTACCCGCTGCTGGTACCGAGCGCCCGGCGGCGCCGCCGCTGACGGGCCTGGAGCTGCTGTGGTCCGGCCGGGTCTCCTCTCATGCCGAGGACGCCGCCGCCCACCGGCATCTCCTCGATGCCGACGAGTCGGCGCGCGTCGCGGTTTTCCGCCGATCCGTGGACCGTGACGCGTACACGGTCGCGCATGTGGCGCTGCGCCGGCTGCTCGGCGAACGGCTCGGCCGGCCGCCGGAAGCGATCACGCTCGCGCGCGAACCGTGCACCCACTGCGGCGGACCGCACGGCCGACCCGTCGTTCCCGGCAATGACGTGCACTTCTCGCTCTCGCACAGCGGCGGCCTGGTGATGATCGCCCTGGCCGTACTGCCCGTCGGGGTCGACGTCGAGGGCGTCCCGGACCTCGACACGGTCACCGAGGTCGCGGCCCAGTTGCACCCGGCGGAGCGTAAGGAACTGGCAGCGCTGCCCGCCGAGCAGCGTCCCGCCGCCTTCGCCGGCTGCTGGACCCGCAAGGAAGCCCTGCTGAAGGCAACCGGCGTCGGCCTGAACGAGGATCTGTCCCTCACCTATGTGGGAGCCGGGGTCCAACCGGCCACAAGCGCCGACTGGTTGCTCGCCGACCTGCCCACGGACCCCGGATTCGCGGCCGCGATCGCCGTACATCTCACCGGGCCCGGCGCTCGGCCGCATGCCACCCGCGTGGCGGAGAAGGCCCGCTGACCTTCGCCGTGGGCCCGGTTGGAAGACGGACCGGGCGGGCATATGGCGTCGTTCCGAACGCGAACGTCGAACCACCCGTTCCAACGGCATGCGTTACGTGCGGCCCGGCGGTCTCAGTAACGTTCGACCAGGTGCTCACGACCTGGCGGGGGTTCGTACGCTTCGGGCCAGAAGTCGGTGACGGTTGCTATCCGGCCCTCCTCGTCACCGGTGAAGAAGGTCACCGCGTACATCTCCTCGAGGCCGACCGTGCAGTGGATCCAGGTCACCACCTGGTCGGATCCGGCCACGATCCGCTGTATGCACAGGTGCCAGTCGCCCGGATACTCGCGGTTGAACCTGACATACGCCTCCTTTCCCCGGACCCGCTCGCGGGTCTGCGGCAGGTCGTAGACCACGTCGTCGGCCAGGACGGCCGCGAAGCCGGTCCAGTCGCGGGCCTCGGCCGAGGCCCAGTACGTCTCAACTGCCTTGCTCAGCTCGGTCGGTGCCGTCATACGGCGAGTGTGCAACCCGCCACTGACAATCATGCGCGGGCAGCCTCCGGCGAGGGGTTATCCACAGGCTGCGGATGACGCGAACGGATTGTCGGGGGTCCGGCGCAGAATGGGGTCATGACTGAGATCACCGACTCCACGCCGGACCAGCCCGGCACGCCGGACCGGCACAGCATCCCGGACCTGCCGTCGATGCCCGACTGGGAGAAGCGCTTCCGGGCCCCGCGTGTCTCGCTGCCCGACTGGGCGGAGGACGCGCCGGACCGCTCGCTCTTCGTGTCGAACGCCACGGGGACGTACGAGCTGTACGCCTGGAACCGGTCGACCGGCGAGCAGCGGCAGGCTACGGACCGGCCGAACGGAACGACAGACGGTGTGCTGTCGCCCGACGGCGAGTCGATCTGGTGGTTCTCGGACAGCGACGGGGACGAGTTCGGGATCTGGATGCGGCAGCCCTTCGGCGGCGGCGACGACGAGCCCGCGGCACCCGGACTCGGGCCTTCGTACCCGGCGGGGCTGGCGATCGGCCGGGACGGTACCTCGGTGGTGGGCCGGTCGACCGACGAGGACGGCACCACGATCCATGTCGTGCGGGCGGGTGCGGAGCCGGCCGAGATCTACCGGCACCGGGAGTCGGCCGGGGTCGGCGATCTGTCGCACGACGGGACGCTGATCGCCATCGAGCACACCGAGCACGGGGACGCGATGCACTCGGCGCTGCGGGTGGTGCGCATTGGGGGCACCTCCCACGCCGAAGGCTGTGGGGGAGCCACCACGGTCGCCGAGCTGGACGACACGAAGGGGGGCACGGAGGAACTGGGGCTCGAGGTCCTCGGTTTCGCTCCGCTGGACGGGGACACCCGGCTGCTCGTCGGGCATCAGCGGCGCGGCCGCTGGGAGCCGATGATCTGGGACGTCGCGTCGGGCACGGAGACCGATCTCGCGATCGACCTGCCGGGTGATGTGAACGCCGAGTGGTATCCGGACGGCTCCGGGCTGCTGGTGGCGCACAGCTTCGAGGCGCGCGGCGAACTGTTCCGCTACGACCTGGCGGCGCGCGAGCTGGTGCGGATCGAGACTCCGACCGGTTCGGTCTCGGGCGCGACGGCCCGGCCGGACGGACAGGTGGAGTATCTGTGGTCGTCCGCGGCGCTGCCGCCGCAGGTGCGCTCGACGGCGGGCGGAGTCGTGCTCGATCCGCCGGGGATGAAGGCCCCGGAGTCGGTGCCGGTGGAGGACGCCTGGGTGGAGGGACCCGGGGGCCGTATCCATGCGCTGGTGCAGAAGCCCGCGGGGGCGACAGGACCGCTGCCGACCGTCTTCGAGATCCACGGCGGCCCGACCTGGCACGACAGCGACGCCTTCGCGGCGGGCCCGGCGGCCTGGATCGACCATGGCTACGCGGTCGTGCGGGTCAACTACCGGGGTTCGACGGGCTACGGCAGGGAGTGGACGGACGCACTCAAGCACCGGGTCGGGCTGATCGAGCTCGAGGACATCGCGGCGGTACGGGAGTGGGCGGTGACGTCGGGGCTCGCGGACCCGGCGAAGCTGGTCCTCGCGGGCGGCTCGTGGGGCGGGTATCTGACCCTGCTCGGCCTCGGCACCCAGCCCGAGGCGTGGACGCTGGGGCTGGCGGCGGTGCCGGTCGCGGACTACGTCACGGCGTACCACGACGAGATGGAGGCCCTGAAGGCGATGGACCGCACGCTGCTCGGCGGGACGCCGGAGGAGGTCCCGGAGCGGTTCGAGGCCTCGTCCCCGCTGACGTACGTCGACGCCGTCAAGGCTCCCGTCTACATCTCGGCGGGCGTGAACGACCCGCGCTGCCCGATCCGCCAGGTCGAGAACTATGTGGACCGGCTGGCGGCGCGCGGCGCGGTGCACGAGGTGTACCGGTACGACGCGGGGCACGGCTCGCTGGTGGTGGAGGAGCGGATCAAGCAGGTGCGGCTGGAGATCGCCTTCGCCACCGGTCACCTGGGGCAGGCGGCGAGCCTGGGATAGGGATCCGTGTCCGGCAGGGGGGTGGGCCGAGAGATCGTTGGGCCCGTTCCGTACCGTGGAGGGGTGTACCGGTTCCTGCTGACGCCCCGCTGGTGGGGGATCAATCTCTTCGTCGTGCTGGCGATCCCCTTCTGCGTCTTCATGGGCTCCTGGCAGCTCGGCAAGTTCGAGGACCGCGTCCACACGCACGAGGAGGCCCAGCAGAAGCCCGGCCCCGGTGAGCAGAAGGCCGCGCCCCTCGACGAGCTGCTGCCCGTCGACCAAGCGACGTCGGGGCGACAGGCGACGGCCACCGGACGGTACGGGAAGCAATTCATCGTGCCGGAGCGGGAGTTGGACGGCAGGAGCGGCTCGTATGTGCTGACGATGCTGAAGACCGACGGCGGCCGGATGCTGCCCGTGGTCCGCGGCTGGCTGGCCGAGGGCGGGCGGATCCCCCCTGCACCGGCCGGCCAGGTCACCGTGACCGGTGCGCTACAGGCCTCCGAGTCCCCGAGCACCGACGGGGTGCACGCGGCGGGCGGGCTGCCCAGCGGTCAGCTCGGCATGATCAGCGCGGCCTCGCTGGTGAACCTGGTGCCCGACGATGTGTACGACGCATGGGTCACGCTCGCCAAGGCGGACAGCGGGCT
Source organism: Streptomyces sp. NPDC002926 (assembly GCF_053591755.1). NCBI lineage: Bacteria > Bacillati > Actinomycetota > Actinomycetes > Kitasatosporales > Streptomycetaceae > Streptomyces > Streptomyces sp. NPDC002926. Next base: position 580,773 of record NZ_JBSFUK010000002.1, on the reverse strand, counting down.
GAAGGCCGTGCCCGCTGTCGCCCCGGAGGGCAGTGGGCTCGATCTCAAGGCATTCCAGAACCTCGGCTACACCGGCGAGTGGTTCGTCTTCGCCGGCTTTGTGGTCTTCATGTGGTTCCGGCTGCTGCGGCGCGAGGCAGAGGCGGCCAGGGACCGGGAACTGGGCCTGGAGCCCGAGCCGGTGTGACGCATGGTGTGACGCATGCGAGGACCGTGGCAGGACGCATGAAGGAGGGGCGGGACCGCCGTAGCGGTCCCGCCCCTCCTTCATGGCCGTACTCGCGTCCTGGCCGTACTCGCGGTACTCGCCGTACCGCGGTGTACCCGCCTACCGCGGTACTCCGCCGTACTCATTGCCGCACGTCTTATCGTTACTGCCGACCGTTACTGCCGGCCGTCACTTCGCGTTCAGGACGCCCGTGCGGTAGATCGTGCCCGAGCATGCGTTGGGGATGGTCGTCTCCGCGCTCGGCGCGCCCGGCTCCGGAATGTGGGTCACCGCGACACTGCCGTCCGACGTCCCACCGTCCTCCCCGACGAACTGGGGCTGGGTGTTGTCCGACGTCATGCCCGGCCCGTTGCTCGCGCCCGAAGGGCCGCCCGTCGAGGGCGAGGGCTCGGGCGAGCCGCCGGAGGTCGGGCAGCTGTCCGTCGGCACCCAGGCGAACTTCACCTCGTACGCCGCGTCCGGCTTCAGCAGCAGCGCTCCGGCCTCCTGCGAGGGGTCGGGCAGTCCGCTCGCCGGGTCGCCCGTCGTGTGCCCGACCACCGTGATCTTCGCGGGGTCCGCGGCACCCTTCGCCTGGAAGGCGACCGTGCCGGCGCCGCTGACCGCACAGTCGGCCTTGGACACGTTGGCGATACGGAAGGTGCCGTACACCTTGCCGTCGGCGTCGGGCTTGGCCGCCTGGGCCGCGCTGACGCCGAGCTGGCTCGCGTCGCAGGGCGGCGAGGTGGCGGCCACGGTGCCCGACGGGTTGGCGCTACCGCCGATGATGCCGTTCGAGTTGCCGTTGCCGGGCTTCTCCCCCGGCGTCCGGCTGGCACCGCCTTCGTTCTGCTCGGTGCCCCGGCCGTCGGCGGAAGGATTGTCCCTGCCGTTCTCGCCGCTGCCGTCGCCCGCCTCGGCCCCGGTGCCGCCCTGCGCCTGTTCGCCGTGTCCGGCGTTGACGGAGCGGGCGCCGTCGCTGTCACTGGAGTTCGCCACATGGACGAAGGCGGGGACGGCGGTGCCGATCAGCAGCGCCGCGGCCGCCGCACCGACGAGCGCCTGCCTCTTCCGGGCGCGCCGCGCGGGAACCGCACTGCGCAGATGGTCGAGGGCGCCGTCCGAGGGCTCGAGATCCTGTACCGCTCCTTGCAGCATCCGGCGCAGGGCCATTTCGTCCCCGCCAAGACCCTCAGCGGGTCCTTGACCGAGGCCGCCCAGCTCATTTTCCGGCCCGTTGTTCACAATTTCGTTTCCAGTCCGGTCGTCAAACGGCCCGTCCGGCCCGTACCTCTCAAACCTGTGCCTGTGCCCGCTCATGCCGTGGCCTCCATGGCGACGCGCAGCGCCGCGATGCCCCGCGAGCCGTACGCCTTCACAGAGCCGAGCGATATACCCAGCGTTTCGGCGACCTGAGCCTCGGTCATGTCGGCGAAGTACCGCAGCACCAGGACTTCGCGCTGGCGTCGTTGCAGTCCGCGCATCGCCTTGATCAGCGCGTCCCGCTCCAGCTGGTCGTAGGCCCCCTCCTCGGCGCTCGCCATGTCCGGCATCGGCTTGGAGAGCAGCTTCAGCCCGAGGATCCGGCGGCGCAGTGCGGAACGGGAGAGGTTCACCACGGTCTGGCGCAGATACGCCAGAGTCTTCTCCGGCTCCCGCACCCGGTTGCGCGCCGAGTGGACGCGGATGAAGGCCTCCTGGACGACGTCCTCGCAGGAGGCCGTGTCGTCCAGCAGGAGAGCCGCGAGACCGAGCAGCGACCGGTAGTGGGCGCGGTAGGTCTCGGTGAGGTGATCGACAGTGGTGCCCGCAGCCATGGTGTCTTCAGCCATGGTTCCTTCAGCGCCCTCGCGCTGGGACGGCATGCGGGTGGTGCGGGGTGCGGGCATAGGAGCGATCACCGGCATGCCGCCGGACGGGCGGGGTCTGCGGAGCGGGCGCACTGCAGCGCCGCGGACCGGGACCACCCTTGTGATGTCGAGAACCTCTGCCACGCCTGTTGGACACGCTTCCCCCCGTCAGGGTTGTACGCGTACGCCACCGTTTTTGACGGTGCTCCAAATGCGCTCATGCGTACCCGCTCTTCCCCAATGCCCCATATTTCGCGGCACCGTGAGGGGCAACCGCAAAGACGCTTCCCACCCAACTGCCGGTTGCAGCAAGGGGGGAAGCGAATCGTCGAACATCCTTGCACCCCGGTTCAAGTGGTACAGACCTTCGACTTGCTCACAGGGCGTACACAGATCTTACAAAGGCCTCCGGTTCCATCGCCCCCCATTAGGCGGAGCGGGATCCAGAGCCGGTGTCGGAGCCGGAGCCGGAGCCGGAGCCGGCTGCGAGCCGCGGCCCGATTTCGGCGGCGACCGCCTCAGCGATCTGCGCGGAGTTCAGCGCCGCCCCCTTGCGGAGGTTGTCGCCGCAGACGAAGAGTTCCAGCGCGCAGACGTCGTCCGGCGCCCGCCGCACCCGGCCCACCCAGGTCGGATCCGTTCCCACCACATCCGCCGGCGTGGGGAAGTCGCCCGCCGCCGGATCGTCGTAGAGCACCACACCGGGCGAGGTCGCCAGAATCTCGTGCGCCCGCTCCACCGTGACCTCGCTCTCGAAGCGCGCGTGCACCGCGAGGGAGTGCGTGGTGATGACCGGTACGCGTACGAACGTCGCCGCCACCCGCAGCCCCGGGAGATCAAGGATCTTGCGGGTCTCGGCCCGCAGCCCCAGTTCCTCCGAGGACCAGCCGCCGTCCTCGAGCGTGCCGGACCAGGGCACCACATTGAGCGCGATCGGTGCCGCGAAGGGTTCGAGGTCGTCGCCCACGGCACGGCGTACGTCTCCGGGACCGGTGCCCAGCTCCGTACCGGCGACCATCGACAGCTGCGCCCGCAGCGCGCCGACGGCGTCCCGTCCCGCGCCGCTGACGGCCTGGTACGAGGAGACCACCAGTTCGCGGAGCCCGAACTCCGCGTGCAGCGCGCCCACTGCCGGAAGCATGGCGAGCGTGGTGTCGTGCGGGCTCGCGACAATGCCGCGCGGCCGGGTCCGTACGGCATGCGGATTGACCTCGGGGACGACCAGCGGCACATCCGGGTCCATCCGGAAGGCCGCCGAGTTGTCCACGACCACCGCGCCCTTGGCCGCGGCGACCGGCGCCCAGCGCTCGGACACCTCTGCCGGTACGAGGAAGAGCGCGACGTCGACGCCCTCGAGGGCTTCTTCGCTCAGCGCGACGACCTCGGTCTCCTCGCCGCGCACGGCCAGCTTGCGGCCGGCGGAGCGCGGCGAGGCGAGGAGTCGTATGTCGCCCCAGATGTCGGCGTGCTGCGACAGGATCTGGAGCATCACAGCGCCGACGGCTCCGGTCGCTCCGAGGACCGCGAGCGTCGGCTTGCGGGTCATCGCCCGGTGCCTCCGTAGACGACCGCCTCGTCGGAGTCGCTGTCGAGACCGAAGGCCGAGTGCACGGCGCGTACGGCCTCGTTGACGTCGTCGGCGCGGGTAACCACCGAGATCCGGATCTCCGAGGTGGAGATCAGCTCGATGTTCACGCCCGCGTCGGACAGCGCCTCGAAGAAGGAGGCGGTGACGCCGGGGTTGGTCTTCATACCGGCGCCCACGAGCGAGATCTTGCCGATCTGGTCGTCGTAGCGCAGCGATTCGAAGCCGATCCCGGCCTTCGCCTTCTCCAGGGCGTCGATGGCCTTGCGGCCCTCGGTCTTGGGGAGGGTGAAGGAGATGTCGGTCAGCGCGGTGGCGGCCGCCGAGACGTTCTGGACGACCATGTCGATGTTGATCTCGGCGTTCGCGATCGTACGGAAGATGGCCGCGGCCTCGCCCGGCTTGTCCGGCACTCCGACGACCGTGACCTTGGCCTCGGAGACGTCGTGGGCGACTCCGGAGATGATGGCGTGCTCCACCTGCTGGTCCCCTTGCGGCTCGTTGCTGACCCAGGTTCCGCGCAGCCCGGAGAAGGACGAGCGGACGTGGATCGGGATGTTGTATCGGCGTGCGTACTCGACGCAGCGGTGCAGTAGCACCTTGGAGCCGGAGGCGGCGAGCTCCAGCATGTCCTCGAAGGAGATCCAGTCGATCTTCTGCGCCTTCTTCACGACCCGCGGGTCGGCGGTGAAGACGCCGTCGACGTCGGTGTAGATCTCACAGACCTCGGCGTCCAGCGCTGCGGCGAGGGCGACGGCGGTGGTGTCGGAGCCGCCCCGGCCGAGGGTGGTGATGTCCTTCTTGTCCTGGGACACACCCTGGAAGCCGGCGACGATGGCGATATTGCCCTCGTTGAGCGCCGTACGGATCCGACCCGGCGTCACATCGATGATGCGCGCTTTGTTGTGGACCGAGTCCGTGATGACGCCTGCCTGGCTGCCGGTGAACGACTGGGCCTCGTGGCCCAGGCTTTTGATCGCCATGGCAAGCAGGGCCATGGAGATCCGCTCTCCTGCGGTCAGCAGCATGTCGAATTCGCGCCCGGCAGGGATCGGGGATACCTGCTCGGCGAGATCGATCAGCTCGTCCGTCGTGTCGCCCATCGCGGATACCACGACGACCACCTGGTGGCCGTTCTTCTTGGCATCGACGATTCGCTTGGCGACGCGCTTGATGCCCTCGGCATCGGCAACGGAGGAACCTCCGTACTTCTGCACGACAAGGCCCACGTGCGCTCCTCGCTCGGTTCAGTACTGCAGTCGTTGCTGCAGTCACTACTGCGGTCGGCTCAGTCTAACGAGCGGCCGCCCTCCGCCCCGGTGGTATCACATCGTGAGATGTCCCGCTCACTCCGTGATCATGGGGCGGAGGCCACGGCCGCTCGGACCGACTCCTGCCCGGGCTCAGGCACAGTACGCGGAGTGTGGGGCGGCTCACATGCCGACCGCGAACGCGTCACATGCCGATCGGATACGTACGCACGTCCCGCCTGTCGTGACGCTGCCGATGTCACCGCAGGGTCCGGCCCGGCGGCGGCGACGCCAACTCCCGTCCTTGCGAGCGTTTTGGCTGCTCTGCGATCAGGTGACCGTGCGCAGGCCCAGCGGGCCCGCCAGCTCCTCCGCCATGACCTTGCCGGCCTCCTCGGCCAGTGCCTCCTCGGCCAGGTCCTCGTCCGTGTCCAGGCCGTCCAGCTCGTCCAGCGGCTGGTCGAGGCGGACATGGGCGACCAGCGACTGCAGGGCGCGCAGCGTCGCGGACGCGGTCGGGCCCCAGTTGGAGAAGTACGAGAACTGCCACCACCACAGCGCCTCGCTGACCCGGCCCGCGCGGTAGTGGGCCAGGCCGTGGCGCAGGTCGGTGACGATGTCCGCGAGGTTGTCGGAGATCCGGCAGGCGACCGGGGCCTTGCGCGGCTCGTACGGGTCGAAGACCTCGGAGAAGATGTCCACCGGGTCCAGCAGCACCGCGAACCGCTCGCGCAGGTCGGTGACGTCCAGGTCCGGGCCGGTGTCCGGTTCGTACCGCTCGTCCGGGACGATGTCCTCGTGTGCGCCCAGCCGGCCGCCTGTCAGCAGGAGTTGCGAGATCTCCAGCAGCATGAACGGCACCGCGCTGTCGGGCTCGTCACCCTTCGCGACTTCCGTGGTCGCGACGATGAAGGATTCGATCGAGTCGGCGATCTGGACCGCGAAGGAGTCCGGGTCCTGGCTAGTGGCGTGCAGTGTGGCGTCAGACATCGAGAAGTCGTCTCCCCTCGAAGGCACGCCCGAGCGTGACCTCGTCGGCGTATTCCAAGTCTCCCCCCACAGGGAGACCGCTGGCCAGCCGCGTGACCCTCAGTCCCATCGGCTTGACCATGCGTGCCAGGTAGGTGGCGGTGGCCTCGCCCTCCAGATTGGGGTCCGTGGCCAGGATCAGTTCGGTGATCGTTCCGTCGGCGAGACGGGCAAGCAACTCGCGAATCCGCAGGTCGTCGGGGCCCACGCCCTCAATGGGGCTGATGGCCCCGCCGAGCACGTGGTAGCGGCCCCGGAACTCGCGGGTCCGCTCGACCGCGACGACATCCTTCGGCTCCTCCACCACGCAGATGACCGACTGGTCGCGGCGCGGGTCGCGGCAGATGCCGCACTGCTCCTGCTGCGCGACATTGCCGCACACCGAGCAGAAGCGGACCTTGTCCTTCACCTCGAGGAGAGCGTGTGCGAGGCGTCGGACGTCGGTCGGCTCGGCCTGCAGGATGTGGAAGGCGATCCGCTGCGCGCTCTTGGGACCGACGCCGGGCAGCCTGCCCAGTTCGTCGATGAGGTCCTGAACCACGCCTTCGTACAACGGAACGCCTCTCCTGGACTGCTTTGACGCTTACGGTAGTTGCTGGGCCGCGCTGTTAGAAGGGCAGGCCCGGCATGCCGCCCAGCCCCTGGGCGAGCGGGCCGAGTTTCTGCTGCTGCAGCTGCTGCGCGTTCTCGTTCGCGGCCTGGACGGCGGCGACGACGAGGTCGGCGAGGGTCTCGGTGTCCTCGGGGTCGACGGCCTTGGGGTCGATGACGAGGCCGCGCAGCTCGCCGGAGCCGGTGACGGTGGCCTTCACCAGGCCGCCGCCCGCCTGACCGTCGACCTCGGTCTGTGCCAGCTCTTCCTGCGCCTGTGCGAGATCCTGCTGCATTTTCTGGGCCTGCTGGAGGAGCTGCTGCATATTGGGCTGGCCACCACCGGGAATCACGGTCACTCCTGGCATTTCGACGACGATTGTTCGGTAAGCCGAGCCTACGTGGTCACCGGGCAGCCCGCCCCACCCTGCAATGACCAACTCTTTCGAGTGATCTTCGAGCCGGCGGGGCGGATCGCCCCTATCGATCGAGACCCTCGTGCGGGCGGAAATACGGGGCTTTCCGGACCACGGCCCACCATTCGGCGGTAGGAAGGGCATACACATCAGGATGCGCGCGCGCACCGTACGTCACGCAGTGTTACGTCAGTCGTCGCGTCTGTTGTCGCGTCTGTTGTCAGTCGTAGAGGAGTGCAAGGGTGAGCCAGCCGGAGATGCAGCCCGGGGGGCCGGCCCGGGAGGAGCGTGGCGAAGCGCCGCGCGGTGATCTGACTGGAATGCCGTTTCCGCTCGGCGACTGGGGAGAGCCGGCGGAGCGCCTCGACGAGCTCTACAGATGGGTCGAGGCGGCGGGGCTGCGCACGGCGGAGTGGTACCTGGCGGACCGCGTGTGGAAGCGGCGTACGGCGCGTGTGCTGCGGATCGGTACGGCTCTGGGGGTGATCGCCGGGACGGCGCTCCTCCTGCTCGATCTGACGGCCGCGCTGGACGGCGCTTCGGGCTGGGGGTATCTGTCACTGCTGCTGGGTGCGGCGTGCCTGGCCTGCGACCGGTATTTCGGGCTGACTTCGGGCTGGATAAGGAATGTCGCGACGGCGCAGAGGGTGCAGCGCAGACTGCAGGCGCTGCAGTTCGAATGGGCGTCGGAGTGCGTACGCGAGGTGCTGGGCCCGACGGAGGGCACGGCGAGCGAGGCGTCGGAGCGGTGCCTCGGGGTACTGCGCAGGTTCTCGGAGGACGTCACGGAGCTGGTGCGTTCGGAGACCGCCGACTGGATGGCGGAGTTCCGTCCGGGCGGGCCCGCGCCGCTGGTGATGCAGTCGATGAGTCCGGGCCCGGGACGGCCGGACACGGGGCCGGCACCGGGACGGGTGCCGTTGCCGCCGGGTACGCGGCCGAACATGCCGCGCCAGCGCCCGCCGGAGACGCCGCGCTGAGGTGGGGTGGGGCCCCGGGTGCGGGGCCCCTGCGGTGCGGGTGTGTCCTCCGTCGCCGGGCGGGCCGGAGTCGCGGCCGGGCCGGTCTTCGGAATGCAGGGTTCGGACAGTCGGGTTCGGACAGCCGGGTTCGGGCAGTCAGGCTTTCCGTCGGCGCACGATCGCCCGGGTCAGGATCGGCGGGAGCAGGTCCCTGACCAGGCGGCGGATGCGGGAGCGGGGCGGGCGCGGAGGTGTGGCCGCCGCGGGCACGAGCGGCGCGGAGGCGGCCACGCGCGGCTCAGCGGCCGGCTCGGGCGCCGAATCCGGCTCCTGCTCATGGCGGGACCGCGGCTGCGCAGGCACCTTCGCCTTCGTGCCCTTGATCCGGATCAGCGGGCGGCCCGCCACCTCCTCCACCCCGTGCCAGAGGTCCTCACGCGTACCCAGCCACGCCAGCAGCGCCTCCCGCACCGGCGCGGGGTCGCCCCATGTGCCGTACAGCTTTGTGCCCGTGATGCAGATCGGCTTCAGGCCCGTCGTGGGCACCGCGCCCCACACCGCCGCCGAGACGCCCGGACAGTGCTCGGCGCGGAAGTCGTCGAAGGCCACGATGCCCTCGGGCTGCAGCAGCTCCCGCGCCGCCTCGATGTCGCCGTGGACATGCTCGTAAAGATGCGAGGCGTCGACGTGTACGAAGCGGCAGCTGCCGGGGCCGACCCTGGAGGTGATCACCGAGGTCGGCGCCTGCACCAGCGTGGGCAGCGTGTCGTGGAACGACAGGTAGTTCGCCTCGAAGGCACGGCGCGTGAGCGTCGAGTACGACCGGCCCATCTCCGCGCTGTTGGGGTCGTCCGGCGCCGGGGAGTCCCAGAGGTCGCAGACCGTGAACTCCTCCCCGTCCCGCAGATACCCACCCACGAAGATCGCGCTCTTGCCCAGATACGCGCCGAGCTCGAGCAGATCCCCACGGCCCTGCGGATCCGTGTCCCGCTGATGGGTCAGGAACCAGTCGAAGAGCAGCTGGTCGGCGGGCCAGAACCAGCCCTTGACGTCCGCGAAACGCCTCGGCCTGGGAAGTTCCTCCACAGTTCCCTTCACGGTCGGGTCCGCGGTCGGGTCCGCAGGCCGGTCCGCGGTCTCGTCCACGTGCTCCCCCGCGGTCGCCACCGCGGGGGACTGTGCCGGAGTACTCGTCTGTGACATGCCCCCGGTCCTACCGGGCCGAGATGACCCGGAGCTTAAGGCCGCGCGTTCAACGGATGGCGTCAGCTGAAAATGATCATTGAGCCCTGGCCGAGGCTCCGCGTGGCCGCCGCGTGCAGTCCCAGCCACACATGGCGTTCCCGGGCGAACGGACTCTCGTCGTACGGAATCGGGCCCGCCGGCTCCTCCAGCGAGGTGGGGCGGTCCGGCGGCTGCGGCGCGTCCGGCGGGTTCGCCGGGTCGATGCCGATCGACGGCGCGACATACTCCAGTTCCCGCAGCAGACCCTGCGTGGAGCCCAGCGGGCCGCCGCCCGCCAGCAGTTCGTCATTGGACAGCGGGGAGCCGAAGTCCACGGGGACGTACGCGCCCGCATGGTCGTAGTGCCAGACCAGATGCGACTGCTGGGCCGTCGACTCGAACATCTCCAGCAATTGCTCGTAGTCACCGCCCAGTTCGTCCACCGGCGTCACCGCGAGACCGCACAGCTGCAGCAGATACGCGCGGCGCAGGAAGTGCAGCGCGTCGTAGTCGAAGCCCGCGACCGGCGCCACATCGCCCGAGAGGCCCGGCATATAGGCGAATACGGGGACCGTGGGCAGGCCGGCATCGGTGAGGGCCTTGTCGTAGGACGCGATCTCTTCGGCGAAGGGATTGTCGGGGCTGTGGCACAGCACATCGACGAGGGGGACCAACCACAGGTCACAGGCCAAGGGAAGGCTCGCTCTCCAATGGGATCGGGCACGGTGTCGGGCGAGGTCGTGCGATGGTCGGGACAGCGTAATGCCACGGATACATTCGGCGAAGGGGGCCGGTCATCTGCCTGTCCGAACGGAATCCTTCGGGTCCCGCAGATCCCATACCCACACTCCGCCCACCCGCTTCCCCGGCTGCCCGAGCAGTTTCTCCACGGTCGCATACAGCGCCCCGTCGTTGTACTGCGGCTCCAGCACCACCACGCCCGCCTTCCACGCCGCCAGATCGCCGCGCGCCTGCGCCTGCCAGTTGCGGCCGATCACCGGGACGCGCCCGTTGTTGCGGACGTCGTTGAGGAGGTTGGAGGTGTGTCGGGGCGTCGCGCCGTAGATACCGATACGGTCCGGTCCCCACGGCCCGTTGAAGTAGCCGCCGGCGACCGGGAAGCCGAGCCCGGTGGCCGACTGCCAGTGCAGCGCCTCCGCGCTGCCGGGAGTCGGCAGCGGCACGGTCACCACCGACTCGCCCTCGGATACGTAGGCGCGGTACATCCCTTGCGTGATGAACGCCGGGATCTCGGACCGCTCCCGCACCGGATACGGCGTCGGCAGCACCGGCAGCAGGGCCGCGGCCACCGCCGCGAGTCCCACCACCTGGTTCACGCGATCCCGCGTGGCCAGCAGCCGGTCCGCGGCCAGCGCGAGCAGCACTCCGAGCACCGGCGCGCAGATCATCGCGACCCGCGACTCGATGACCGATTCGAAGAGCGGCTGATGTGCGAGCGCCCGCCACGGACCCGTGAGCACGGTGTCCGTGTACGGGATACGGAACCTGGGTCCGAGCGACAGGAACGCCGCGGCGAGGGCGGTGAACGCCAGCGCCTTGACCGCCGCGAGCCGCCACAGCCGCACCACGATCGCCGCCGCCAGCGCGATCAGCGGCCAGCCGAAGAAGGCGTTCTGCTCGGTGCGGTTCATCGCGAGCGGGTCCGCGCCCTCGTCGGAGCCCAGCAGCGAGCGGCCCGCGAACTCCAGGAAGGCGAGCGGGCTGTTTCCCGCGTTGTCGCCGTGCAGCACGCTCTTGTAGCTCTGCGGGCCGAAGAACTGCCAGCCCAGCGGGACGGCGACGAGCGGCAGACAGACCACGGCCGCGATACCGAGCCCGCGCAGCAGCGGCCGCAGGGCCGCCCGTGCCACATCGCGGCGCAGCAGCGCGTACGAGAGCGCGAAGAGCAGCATGCCGATCGACGCGAGCAGCAGCGGCTCCTCGCCGAGGAAGATCTGGTACGTCGCGAACAGCCCGAGCAGCACCCCGTCGCGTACGACATTGCGGCCCTCGCACAGCCGCAGCGCCCGGTCGATGATCACCGGGATCATGAAGAGCACAAGGAAGTTGGGATGCGCGTTGCCGTGCGAGATCATCGGCGGCGCGAAGGCCGCGAAACCACCGCCGACGGCGGCCGCCCACCGGTTCTTCACCAGCCGCCGGGCGATCAGCCAGTACCAGGCGACGGCGGTCGCGGCGAGCCCGAGGGTGAGCACCAGCGCCCAGGTGACCGTCGGCCCGAGCAGCAGAGTCACCGGCGTGAGCGGGACGGAGAGCCCGAGCATGACGGTGTTCGCCATCAGGTTCACACCGTCGGGATAGCCCTGCAGCGTCGTGAACAGCGGGTTCCGCAGATGCGCGACATTGTCGGCGGTGACCGCGAAGAACCACTCCCACTGGTTCTGGTCCTGCCCCGAGTCGGCGAGGTAGCCGCGGTCGAGGTCGGTCCACAGCCCCTTGTAGAGCAGTACGGAGGCGAGGAGGAAGAATCCGGTGACGGCGAGGTCCGCCCGCCGCAGGGCACGCGCGCGCAGCCGCAGCAGCTCCAGCAGCACCTTGCCGTAGTCCAGTGGCCTGACCTTGGAGCCCGCCTGGTGCGACCAGCGCACCGGGACCTCCGTGACCGGCCAGCCCGCGCGCCGGAAGAACCGGAGAATCTCGACGTCGATGCCCCATCCGTCGAGCCGTGAATCGGCGAAGGCCGCCCGGGCCTTGTCTCCGTCGAAGAGCTTGAAGCCGCACTGGGTGTCGTGGATGCCGGAGACGGCGACGGCACGTATGAGCCGGTTGCCCATCCGGCCGAGCCATTCGCGCATCCGTCGCTGGTGCACCTCGATCTGGGAGTCGGGGTGCGCGCGCGAACCGATCGCCGCCGCGCTGTCCTCCGCGGCGAGCTGCTTGTCGAGCCGGTCCAGCTCCTCGATGGGGGTCGCGAGGTCCGCGTCGGTGATCAGGACGCGCCGGCCGTACGAGGCGAGCACCCCGAGGCGCAGTGCGCTGCCCTTGCCGCGGTTGCCGTTGCTGGAGACCAGGTGGATGCGCGGCTCCTCGGCCGCGGCCTCCTGGGCGATCTTCGCGGTGGCGTCGCTGGAGCCGTCGTCGACGACGATCAGCTCCCAGTCGCCCCAGCGGCCCGGTTCCGCGCGCAGATGCGCGCAGATCGCGTCCAGGGTGGGCCGCAGCCGGCCCTCCTCGTTGTACGCCGGAACGACGACGCTCAGGTCCACGCCGGCACCGGCGTTCGCCCTCGCTCTCAGATCAACGCCCACGTCCGCGCTCACCGTTCCAGCCGATCCGCCCACGCGAGCGCATGGTCGTTGTACGCGCGGATGACGGCGCGCACGGGCTCGGCCTCGCCGGAGGTGACGGCGTCCACCAGGTCCTCGTGCCCGCTCCACAGCCAGTCCCGCAGCTCCGTGTCGCTCCGCAGATACGGGACGGCGAACACCCAGGCCTGGACCCGCAGCCGGTGCAGGAAGTCGGATATGTAGCGGTTGGCGACGACCGAGCTGAGCTCGTGCCAGAAGCGCAGGTCATATCCGATGAGGATGTTCAGGTCCCCGATGCGCGCCGCGCGGGCGGCCTCCTCGGCCCGGCGGCGTACGGACTCCAGCGCCTGGCCGTGCACTCCGGTCGAGCCGCGCAGGTCGACACGGCGGAAGATGCCGTCCACGATCAGCGAACGCGCCTCGACCATGCCGCGGTAGTCGTCGACCGAGAACCGGTGCACTTTGAAGCCCCGGTGCTGGTCGGAGTCGAGCAGTCCCTGGGCGGAGAGGTCGACGAGGGCTTCCCTGACGGGGGTCGCGGAAACGCCGTACTGCTCGGCGATCTGCTTGACAGTGAATTCCTGTCCGGGCCGCAAACGCCCGGCGAGCACCTCGTCACGCAGCGCGTCCGCGATCTGCTGCCGCAGGGTGTTGCGGGTGACAGCGGTACTGCTGCCGGTACCGCGCATCGTGGCCTTCTCCTTCACCAGGGGTCCCGGACACGATAGGCCAGGGCGGGATGCACCGGGCGCGGGCGTACGGTCCTGACGGTGTCCAGAAGGGGAGGTATGCGTGGCTGACGTCTTCGAGGTGGCCACCGGCGACGGGCTTCTGTCCGCCCTGCCCGAGCGGGAAAGGACGGCGGAGGTACAGGTCGCTTTCCAGGGCCTGCTGCAGATCCGCCGCGTGACGGACACCGCACCGGCGGCCTGGGAGCTCAACCAGATGGTGCGTGCGGTCGCCCTGGCCCTGGAGGCGGCGGGCGTCCCCGCCTCCGCACTCGATGCCTCCGGCACGCGGACGGCGACGGGCTACCGCGTACGCGCTTCGGAGCGCCCGCACATGGTCTGCGTGGACTGGCTGGGCCCGCCGGGCAGCGGGGCGCCCCAGGAGGAGGAGAGCAGGCTGACCGCGTGCGCGGCGGCACTGGGCCGGATGGGGTGGGAGGCGCTGCTGTACCGAGGGCCGCGGCGCCGCCGGTTCCTGGAGGTGGAGCCGGCGGGGCCGGATTACGGCCCCGCCGGCGGTTGAGGCGGAGGGTGGCGCGGCTCCGGACCGGGGCCCGGCCTACGCGACGTGCTCGTCGGCGACCGACAGGGCGGCGTCCAGCGCCGCCAGGCCCTCCTTCGCGTCCGCCTCGGTGACGTTGCACGGCGGGACCGCGTGCGTCCGGTTCATGTTCACGAAGGGCCACAGGCCGTTCTTCTTGCACGCGGCGGCGAAGGCGGCCATCGGCGCGTTCGCCGCGCCCGTGGCGTTGTACGGCACCAGCGGCTCGCGCGTCTCCCTGTCCTTGACCAGGTCCAGCGCCCAGAACACGCCCGTGCCGCGCACCTCGCCCACGCTCGGGTGGCGCTCGGCGAGCTCCCGGAGTCCCGGGCCGAGGACCGTCTCTCCGATGCGGGCCGCGTGCTCGACGACCTTCTCCTCCTCCATCACCCCGATCGTGGCGATCGCGGCGGCGCAGGCCAGCGGGTGGCCGGAGTACGTGAGCCCGCCGGGGTACGGACGGGTCTCGAAGGTCTCCGCGATCGCACCGGAGATCGCGACGCCGCCGAGCGGTACGTACCCGGAGTTGACGCCCTTCGCGAAGGTCAGCAGGTCGGGCACGACGTCGAAGTGGTCGGCGGCGAACCACTCACCGGTGCGGCCGAAGCCCGCCATGACCTCGTCGAGGATGAAGACGATGCCGTACCGGTCGCAGATCTCGCGCACGCCCGCGAGGTAGCCGGGCGGCGGGGTCATGATCCCGGCGGTTCCGGGGATCGTCTCCAGGATGATCGCGGCGATCGTCGCCGGACCCTCGAAGGCGATCGTGTCCTGAAGGTGCTGGAGCGCGCGGGCGCACTCCTGCTCCTCGGTCTCCGCGTAGAACGGCGACCGGTAGAGGAACGGCCCCCAGAAGTGGACGACGCCCGACGTCCCGTTGTCGGACGCCCAGCGGCGCGGGTCACCGGTGACGTTGACCGCGGTCGCGGTGCCGCCGTGGTACGAGCGGTAGGTGCTCAGGACCTTCGGACGGCCTGTGTGCAGCCGGGCCATCCGGATCGCGTTCTCGACGGCCTCGGCGCCGCCGTTGGTGAAGAAGATCTTGTCGAGGTCGCCGGGGGTCCGCTCGGCTATGAGGCGTGCGGCCTCGGAGCGGGCCTCGACGGCGAACGCGGGAGCGAAGGTGGTGAGCTTGCCGGCCTGCTCCTGGATCGCGGCGACGACCTTGGGGTGCTGGTACCCGATGTTGGTGTAGACGAGGCCGCTGGTGAAGTCGAGGTAGCGGTTCCCGTCGTAGTCCCAGAAGTACGAGCCCTCGGCACCGGCGACGGCGAGCGGGTCGATCAGGCCCTGGGCGGACCAGGAGTGGAACACATGCGCGCGGTCTGCGGCCTTGACGGCCGCGCCGGCCTGAGGGTCGGGATGAGGGGTCATGCGGCCAAGGGTAGAGACGCTCGGGTGAGGGGGGACATGGCCACGGTGTATGGCCTGGGCCGGGTTCCTGGGCAGTGTGTCGCCCCCGGGACGAAGCGCCTGGTCACGGACCGGTCCCGTGGTGCTGGCACAGATTGGGTGCGGGAGTGCGCCTGTGGCGCGCCTGTTCCCCTGCCCGCCCCTTACCGAACCGGGGGCAAGCCCCCAGCTCCCGTATGCGGCCTTCGGCCGCATGTCTTCGAACGCCGGACGGGCTTGATACGCGCCAATCGTCGGACGGGCTTGAAACACACCCCGATCATTGACAGCAGACTGTCGACATGACAGCCTACTGTCATCGGTCATCGGGCTCAGGAGGACACCATGAACACCCGCACCGTTCATCTCGCCGTGTACGACACCTTCGCCGACTGGGAGACGGGCCACACGACCGCCCATCTCACCCAGAACGGCTTCACCGTGCAGACCGTCGGGCCCACCACCGACACCGTCACCACCATGGGCGGCGTCCGTATCCAGCCCGATCTCGCTCTCGCCGACCTCCGGCCCGAGGACAGCGCCCTGCTCATCCTCACCGGCGCGCGGCTCTGGGACACCGGTGACGATCTCGCCCCCTTCGCCGCCAGGGCCCGCGCGTTTCTCGAGGCCTCCGTGCCCGTCGCCGGCATCTGCGGTGCCACCGCCGGGCTCGCCCGTGAAGGGCTGCTCGACGATCGCGAGCACACAAGTGCCGCCTCCTTCTACCTCGAGGCCACCGGATACAAGGGCGGCGAGCACTACCGCGACACCGACGCCGTCACCGACGGCGATCTGATCACCGCAGGGCCGACCGAGCCCGTCGCATTCGCCCGCGAGGTGTTCGCACGGCTCGGCGTGTACGAGGGCGAGAAGCTGGACGCCTGGTACCGGCTGTTCCACGACTCGGACGCCTCCGCATTCGGGGTCCTTCACTCATGAGCCGCGAACAGCAGGACCTGCTCAGCCGGACGGCGCTCGGCGTCTTCCGGCTGAACGGCCAATTCCTCGGCGTCTCGGAGGAGTTGGCGAAGCCGGCCGGGCTGACCGCCGCCTGGTGGCAGGTCCTTGGAGCCGTACTGCGCGATCCGCTGCCCGTCGCCGGGATCGCCCGCGACATGGGCATCACCCGTCAGAGCGTGCAGCGCATCGCCGATCTGCTCGTCGAGCGTGGCCTCGCCGCGTACGAGCCCAACCCCGCCCACCGGCGCGCCAAACTGCTCCGCCCCACCGACGAGGGCCGCGCCGCGATCGCGAAGATCGGCCCCGGTCACGCGGAACTGGCGGCCCGCCTCGCCGAGGCCCTCGGCCCCGAGCAGTTCGCCGAAACGGCGCGGGTGCTCGACCGGCTCTCCGAAGCCCTCGACAGCCTCAGTCCCGCGTCCCAGGAAAGAAGTCCGCGTTCCTGACGTAGTCCAGCGCCTCGGTGAACACCGGATCCGCCAGGCGCCGCCCCATCTCCGCCTCGCTCACATCCTCGACGTGCGTCTGGATCCACCACAGGTTCCCGAACGGGTCCCGCACCCGTCCGACCCGGTCCCCGAAGAAGAGAGGTGCGTCACCTCGGTCACCGATTCGCCGCCGCATTCAACCGCCCGCCGGTGCACGGCGTCCGCGTCCTCGACGTACAGCCGCAGGAACGCCGGTGTCGGCGGCCAGTCGGCGCCCCCCGCGTCGAACAGCATCACCAGCGCGTCGCCGATCCGTATCTCCGCATGCCCGATCCGACCGTCCTCGCCGGTCATCCGGCCCAACTCCACCGCGCCGAAAGCAGCCTTCAGGTAGTCGATGACACCCGCCGTGTCCTGCGAAATGATCCAGGGTGTGACGCTGGTGCAGCCCTCGGGAACCGGCTTGACGGCCATGACAGTCTCCTCGCGTACGGGGGTTGCGTTCGTGAGTCCGACGGTATGGGCCAATGAGGTCGGATCCTGACCTATAAGGGTCACCTCGACGCGCACTATTCTCGGTCTGTCGGAAACGGAAGCACGTCCGGCACGAAGCAGGTCCGGCACGGGGGAAGGGCGCGCGGCGATGGAGCCACTGGCACCGGCAGATCCACGGCACATCGGCGAGTACCGTCTGCTGGCCCGGCTCGGCGCCGGCGGCATGGGCCAGGTCTACCTCGCGCGCAACGACCGCGGCCGCACCGTCGCCGTCAAGCTCGTACGCCAGGAACTCGCCGTGCAGGAGGAGTTCCGCAACCGATTCCGCCAGGAAGTGCGCGCGGCCCTGCGCGTCGGCGGCGAGTGGACCGCACCCGTACTCGATGCCGACACCGAGGCCCCCGTCCCGTGGGTCGCCACCGGCTACATCGCGGGACCCGCGCTCCACACCGTCGTCTCCGGCGGTCACGGCCCTCTCCCGGAGCGTTCCGTCCGTATCCTCGCCACCGGCCTCGCGCACGCGCTCGAGAACATCCACGGCGCCGGCCTCATCCACCGCGACCTCAAGCCGTCCAACATCCTGATCACGATCGACGGCCCCCGGGTCATCGACTTCGGCATAGCCCGTGCCCTGGAAACGGTCACCGACGGCGGTCTCACCCGAACCGGCGCGCTCGTCGGTTCGCCCGGTTTCATGGCTCCCGAGCAGGTACGCGGCGACCGTGTCACCACCGCCTGCGACATCTTCTGCCTCGGCTCCGTCCTCGCCTACGCGGCGACGGGCCGCCTCCCGTTCGGCTCGGCCGACAGTGGTGTGCACGCGCTGATGTTCCGTATCGCACAGGAGGAGCCGGACCTGGCCGGCCTTCCGGAATCTCTGCTGGAGCTCGTACGCGACTGCCTCAACAAGGACCCCGGGACCCGTCCGACGCTCGCGCGGATCCTGGAGCGTACGACCTCCGACGTGGACGGCGAGCCCTGGCTGCCCGGCTCGCTGATCGCCCAACTGGGCCGCCATGCGGTGCAGTTGCTGGAGGTGGAGCAGCCGGCGGCCCCGGCTCCCGCACCGGCCGGGGCCCCGGCCCCGGAACAGCCGCCGACGATGACCGCGGTCGCCGCCCCGAAGCCCCCCATGCCGCAGCCCACGCCCCCGCCGGCCCCGCCCCCCGCGTACGGATACGGCTACCCGTACAGCGGCCCGTCACCGGTTCCCAACGCCCCCGCACCGGCTCCGTACGCCCCCAACACCCTCCCGTACGGACCCGCGCCACGGAGGAAGGGCGGCACCATCGCCCTCGTCGCGGTGGCCCTGGTCGTAGCGGTCGGGGCCGGCGGCTCCGTGTACGCGTTCATGGGCGACGACGGCAAGGGGCCCGCGTCCACCGACTCCAAGTCGCCGGCCTCGAAGGCCCCCTCGCCGCAGACCTCATCGCCGGCGGCCCCCGCCACCACGCCCCCGACCGATCCCGGCACGGCGGCCGGCGGCGTCCCGCAGGAGTACGTCGGCACCTGGCAGGCATCCTTCGACACCGCCGACGGCACCAACGTCCGCACCATGACGATCACCCAGGGCACGGCCGGCACCCAGGTCATGACGCTGTCGGGCACGGGTCCGAACTACGATTGCCGCTGGTCGGCCACCCTCCGCGCCCCGGGCCCACCCCTCGAACTCGGCCCGACCCAGGTCACCTTCGGCGATCCGAAGCAGTGCTCACCGGGTCAGTGGAGCCGCCTGGACATGCCCGACAGAGCGACGATCGTGCGCGAGCTGGTGGGCTCGGGCGGTGCGCCGCTCACGTACACGAAGACGAGCTGATCAGGGGCACGGCCGGAGCACCGCCCGAACCGTTCCTCCGTGCCGGGGACGGTAGTGGCCGCCACTGACCATGCGGTTCAGATTCTGATGGCGTACACGTAGCGGCTGTTGTACCGGGCCCGCGGCTCGCGCGGGTCCTGGTCGTCGACCGCATACTCGCCGAGCGACCACAGGAGTCCTTGCCCGCCGGTCCGCGCGTAGGACAGATCCTCCGGCCCCCGCACCACCCTCCCGCTCGTCCGCACGGTCAGATCGGTGGCGGCCGCCCGGCCCGTCCGCAGGTAGCCGTACTCGGACGGACCGTCGCTGCGGGAGACGTAGAACCTCTCGTTCACGCTGACCGCGCCCTGGATCTGCTTCCCATTGGTGATCCGGTACGTCTTCTGCGAGAGCACCGACTGTGTCGCGGGATCGACATGCCGCAGCGCCCCGTGGTCGCGCTCGACCTCGAACCGCACCGCCCGCGCCTGCGCCGATGCCGAGCCCTTGTCGACGAACTCGCTCACCAGCAGCGTGTGGTACGGCCGGGTCGTACGGTCGACGGACACCTGGGAATAGCGCATCCTGTCGATCTCGGCCTCGATGTCGTCGTACCCGCGGCTCTGCGGCAGGACGTACTTGCAGCCGTAGCCGTAGTAGCGATTGTCGCTGTGGAGCCCGCAGTGGCTCATCGCAGGGCCGCCGGTCGACACCTGGAACATCTGGTCCAGGTTGAACACCCGGAGACCGTACTTGGTGTCCACGACGTACAGCCGGTCCTTGTACCAGGCGATTCCCCCGACATGCTTTGCCACGGGCCGGAAGCTGTACCGTCCGCGATCGGTCCGGTACGGCTCGACCAGCAGCACATGCCGGTACATCGGACGGGACGTGCCGCTCACATCCACAAAGCTGATGCGCGCGGCCTGATGAGCGGCCCTCTTCATCGTGTACCAGGAGACCAGCACCACGTTTCCGCCGGTTCCGTGGCCGTCGTAATCGGTGGTGATGCCCTGGGGCCGCCAGTCCCGGGTGGTGAAGTCGTCACGCCGCCAGGTGAACGTGCGCGCCACGTCGGGTGAATTCCGCCGTGGCCAGTCCGGCCTTCGCCGGTATGTGCCCGCCCTGTTGAGATCCGCCATTACCTGGCTGACAGGGGCATGGGGAAGCCTTTCCACATCGAGCAGCCCCTTGATGGCGTCGGGGTAGGAAGCGCCGCCACCCTCCGGGTCCT
Source organism: Streptomyces sp. NPDC002926 (assembly GCF_053591755.1). Lineage (NCBI taxonomy): Bacteria > Bacillati > Actinomycetota > Actinomycetes > Kitasatosporales > Streptomycetaceae > Streptomyces > Streptomyces sp. NPDC002926. The sequence continues at coordinate 560,816 of NZ_JBSFUK010000002.1, read as the reverse complement.
TTCCCGTGCGTATCCAGAGCCTGACTCCGGGCAATTCGGCCGCGGCGGCGGCGTGCGCCGCCGCGGGTACCAGAAGCCCGCCGGCCGTCGCCACGAGTGGGGCCGCGGCCATGCCCCGAAGAATTGTCCTCCGTGTTGTGTCCATGCGAATGGACGCTAGAGATGGTGGCGGCGGCCTGTCCCGGTTCCGCGCGTCCGGGACACGTCCCGGACGCCGATGGGGTCAACCGAGCAGCACGGACGCGGCGTTGCAGAGCAGAAGAGGGTGCACGAACCGCCCGGCACCCAGTGGGCGGTCGAGGCGCGGATGTCGCGCAGGGCGCTGTTCGAGCGGGAGCCGGTGGCGTTGATCGAGCTGATTCTGGAGGAGTCGGTGCTGCGCAGGACGATTGGCAGCGAGGAGGTCATGCGGGGCCAGATTCGGCACCTTGCGGAGTGCGCGCGGCGGCGTAACGTGACGCTTCAGGTGTTGCCGCTGAACGCTGGGCTCGGCGGAGAATACGCAGGCGACCGCGGTGGGATGGAGCTGGTGGAGAGCCCGGAGCATGTCCGCTTGGTCTTCCTGGAAATCCAGGGCGAGAGCCTGCTGATCAAGGAGCCGGGAAAGGTGAGTACGTTGACCCAGCGGTATGCGAGGATCCGGGCACAGGCCCTGGATCCCCGTGAATCGCTGGGCCTCATCGAGCGGTTGGCAGGAGAGCAGAGATGAGCAACAGCCTGCGCTGGTTCAAGTCCAGCTACAGCGACAGCGGTGGTGGCAGCTGCGTCGAAGTGGCCTTCGACTGGCGCAAGTCCTCGTACAGCAGCGACGGAACCGGCGACTGCGTCGAGGTCGCCGCCTGCCCCCACACCATCCACATCCGCGACTCCAAGCGGGCCGACGGCCCCACCTTCGCCGTCGCTCGCACCACCTGGACGAATTTCCTCGACTGGGCAAGCTGAACCCGTACGTAGGAGAAGCCATGACGAAAACGGGCACAGCAGTACCGGGTCCGGCGGGTCTGCCATTACTTGGCTCGATGTTCGAGCTCAAGCGCGACTCGCTCGGCACCTACCTCACCGCACAGCGCGAGCACGGAGACGTCGTCAGGTTCACCGCGGGCCCGCCCGGGCTGCGAATCGAGCTGTACGCGGTGTTCTCCGCGGAGGGCGCCCAGCAGGTGCTGGCGACGGAATCGGCCAACTTCCGCAAGGACAACGCCTTTTACCAGGAAGTCCGAGAGTCGTTCGGCAACGGCCTGCTGACCAGCCAGGACGACGACTACCTCCGGCAGCGGCGGCTCGTGCAGCCGCTGTTCACCCGCCGACGGGTCGACGGCTACGCCGACGCCGTGACCGCCGAAACCTCCGCTCTGCTCTCCGCCTGGCGCAGCGCCCCCGACGCCACGGTGGACGTCGTCGCCGAGACGACCCGGCTCACACTGCGGGCGGTCGCCCGCATTCTGTTCGGCACGGACGTCGAGGCGGCGGTCGACGTCGTGGAGCGATGCTTCCCGATCATCGGCGAGTACACGCTCGCCCGCGGCTACTCCCCCGCCAACTTCCCGCGCAGCTGGCCGACTCCGGCCAACCGGCGGGCCGCCGCCACGATGGACGACCTGTACGCGGTGTGCGACGGGATCATCGAGAAGCGGCGCGCGGAGGGGAAGGCGGCACAGGGCGAGGACCTGCTGACGCTCCTCTCCCAGGCCGAGAGCGCGGAGGACGGGACCCTCGACGCGTCCGAGATCCGCGACCAGGTGCTGGTGTTCCTGCTCGCGGGGCATGACACAACGGCCACGTCGCTCGCGTTCGCGCTGCACCTGCTGGCCCGCCACCCCGAGCAGCAGGCGCGGGCGCGGGAGGAGGTGGTACGCGTACTGAACGGACGGACCCCGGTGGCCGCGGATCTCGAGGCACTCCCGTATCTGACACAGGTGCTGAAGGAGGCGCTGCGCCTCTACCCGCCGGGTCCTGTCATCGGCCGCCGGGCGGTCGCGGCGACGGAGATCGGGGGGCACACGATCCCGGCCGGCGCGGATGTGATCGTCGCGCCGTGGGTGACGCACCGGCATCCCCGGTACTGGGACGATCCGGAGCGCTTCGACCCGGAACGGTTCACGCCGGAGCGGGAGAACGGGCGGCCGCGGTATGCGTGGTTCCCGTTCGGCGGCGGGCCGCGGGCATGCTTCGGTCAGCACTTCTCGATGCTGGAGTCGGTGCTGGCGCTGGCGATGATCCTGCGGGAGTTCGAGCTGGACGCCATCGACGTCGATGTCCCGGTGGATACCGGGATCACCCTGCGCGCGACGGGCCCTGCGCGGTGCGTGCTGCGCCGCATGGGCGGCGCGCACTGATCTGACGCGAAGGCGCGGGGCCCGGACGCGATCCGGGCCCCGCGCCGCGTACTACTGGACGATCCGATCGTCCGGATGCCTGTGCCACGGTTACCGCGAAGGCGCTCGCGTCAGCACGGGCCGACCGCACGGCCACTCGACGGAAGACCGCGCGAGGTGCGGCGTGTACGCGCTGCCCCGGACGTTCTCGGCCTTCTCCGGGTCGTCCGCGCCCGCGTCGGGGCGCGGTTGCCCGGGCGGCGGACGGCCGCCGACGCCCTGAAGAGTTCAGCCCAGGGTGACTCGCGGGCGAACATCCGGCGTCAGGACCCGTAAGCCGGTCGCCCGCCCCCCGTGCGCCTCCTACATTTGCCGCCCCCGGAGGAGACGAGCGAGGAGAGACCGCATGGAGTGGCTCAGCGCCGAGAATGTCGTGGCCGTGGCCACCGCCCTGCTCGGCATCCTCGCCTCCGGAGCCGTCCTCTGGTACGAGCGCCGCGTCCCGCGTCGCAAGCGCATCGGGTACCGCGTCCAGCTCGACACCCCCATCGGCGCCAACGTCCGCAGCGGACGGCCCAATTTCCGGCTCGGGCTGTTCAACGAGACGCCCGAGATGTCCGATGCCACGCTCGTACTGCTGCGCATCGAGAACGACGGCTCGCAGAGCATCGCCGACAACGACTACACCGGACGCGAACTCCACGGTCTGACCGCCGAGTTCACCGACCGGACCATCCGCGCCATCGCCGTCACCCAGCCGCCCGGTGCCGAGCATCTGATGGACCACTTCACGCCCGCCGCCGGGATGCGGCACAGCGGCGGCACCATCTATCTGCCGCGCGTCCCGCTCAACCGCGGGCAGCACTTCAAGCTGCTCGTCCTGCTCACCGGCGGCGGCGTCGGCAGTGGGATCACGGTCAGCGGCGGGATACGCGACGGCGAGGTGATGACCAACCGCAGCGTCACACCCGACGACAAGCCGCCCCTGTTCAGCAGGGCCGCCCGCTGGATCACCGTGCTGCTCACCGTCTGCGTCGTCACGCTCGCGGCGATCATCGTCGTACGGGACGACACCCGGCCGCCGATCGGATGCGCGAAAGGCACCCTCAGGCTGACCGGTTCCACCGCCTTCGCGCCCGTCGTACAGGAGCTTGCAAAGAAGTACGAGAAGGACTGCGAGGGCTCCACCGTCATCGTCGACGCGCACGGCAGCACCGCCGGGATAAGGGCGCTCGCCGAGGCGGGCGCGCGGGCCAGGAAGGGCTCGCCGCCACTGATCGCGCTCGCCGACGGGCCCAAGCCCGGTGGCTATCCGCAGCTGCGCGAGGACCGCGTCGCCGTCTCCGTCTTCGCGCTCGTCGCCAACGACAAGGTGCCGGTGCGGAATCTGTCGATCGCCGACGTCCGGAAGGTGTACCGGGGCGAGATCCACAACTGGAAGGAGCTCGACGGCCCGGACCTGCCCGTCCTGTTGGTCAGCAGGGACGCCAACTCCGGTACCCGCGAGGTGTTCCAGCGCCGCGTGCTGCAACGGAACGAGCCAGCCAACTCCTCTCGCGACTGCGAGCGGAAGGATGACCCCGGGGCCCCGGTCGTACGCTGCGAACTCGACTCCACGGAACAGGTGCTGGCCACCGTCGCCCGGCTGCCGGGCGCCATCGGCTACAGCGAACTGCGCTCCGGGACTCCGCTCAAGGGTGTGCACCGCCTCGCCATCGCGGGCGACGCCCCGTCCGTCGACGACATCGGCAAGAGCGCGTACCCGTACCGGGAGATCGAGTACGCGTACACCTACGGCCAGCCGCCCGCCGACTCACTCGCCTCCAGCTTCCTCGGCTATATGAGCCGGGGCAGCGGCCAGGACGTCATCCGTACACACGGACATCTGCCGTGCGCGACGCCGAGGGGGCTGCGGATCTGCGGCGAGGACTGACCGTCATCACCGGTGGGTGAATACCGAACACGGGCTCGCCACGCCGACTGCGTAATCTTCGGCGCATGGAACAACTCGCGCCCCAGGATCCGCCCTCCATAGGTGAATACCCTCTGCTCGGCCGCCTCGGCGAGGGCGGTATGGGCCGGGTCTACCTGGCCCGTTCCGCGGGCGGCCGTACGGTCGCGGTCAAGCTGATCAAGGCCGAGCTCGCTGGGAAGCCGGAGTTCCGCGGCCGGTTCCGGCAGGAGGTGGCCGCCGCGCGCCGGGTCGGCGGGCAGTGGACCGCACCCGTGCTGGACGCGGACACCGAGGCGGCGGAGCCGTGGGTGGCGACCGGGTACATCGCCGGTCCCTCGTTGCTGCACATCGTGCGGGAGCGGCCGCTGCCCCAGGAGTCGGTGCGGACGCTGGCGTACGGTCTGGCCTGTGCGCTGCGGAGCGTGCACAGGGCCGGTCTCGTCCACCGGGACCTGAAGCCGTCCAACGTACTGATCACGATCGCCGGTCCTCGGGTCATCGACTTCGGCATCGCCCGCGCGCTGGAGTACGCGTCCGAGGAACTGACCCAGACCGGCGTGGTGGTGGGGTCGCCGGGCTATATGTCGCCCGAGCAGATCCAGGGCGAGCGGGTCGGTCCTGCCTGCGATGTGTTCTCGCTGGGCTCGGTGCTGGCGTACGCGGCGACCGGGCGGCTGCCGTTCGGGCGTTCCGACACCGGGATCCACTCGATCATGTTCCGTATCGTGAGCGCGGAGCCCGATCTGAACGGCGTGGACGGGGAGTTGCGGCAGCTGATCGCGGACTGTCTGGCCAAGGACCCGGCAGGGCGGCCGACGCCGGAGCAGATCGTGGAGCGCGCCCGCCCTGCCGATCCGGCCGCACCCTGGCTGCCCGCGGCGCTGATCGCCGAACTCGGGCAGCACGCGGTGTCGCTGCTGGACGCCGATACGCCGACGAGGGGCGCCGTGCCGACCCCGCCGTCGCCGGATGCCGGCCGGGCGGCGTACAGCACCCCGCCGCCGCCCGGCACGCCCGGAACCTCTGGAACTCCCGGTATCCCGGGCGTCCCTGGCGCCCCCGGCACTCCCGGCACCCCCCGCACCCCCGGAGCCCCCGGCACTCCGCGGTCGGATGCCACGCCCCCGTGGCCCCAGGCCCCCGGCGTCCCCGCCCCCTTGCCCGCAGCTCCTGGCGTCGTGCCCGGAAGCCCCTCGGCCGCCGCCCCCTACGGCTCCTGGGTACAGGGCCACCTCACGGCCCCCGGCGCACACGACACCGTCGGTACCGGCCCCGAGGCGCGGAAGCGCTCCCGGCGGACAGTGGTGATCGCCGGTGTGGCCGTGGCGGCACTGCTGGGCTCGGCCTTCACCGCCGTCGCTCTGCTGCGCGGGGACGGCGACACGGTCGCCGGCCGGCCGGGAGGCGGCGGGGGACCGTCCACCGGAGCGCCTGACGCGGCCGGACGGGGCAAGGACAAGGAGTGGCTGTCGTCGCCCGGGCCCGGAAGCGGCGCGAGCGACGACGCGAAGGAACCCGCGTCCGAGGACCCGGCGGGCAAGAAGCCGGGAGAGCCGGGGAAACCCGGTGGACCGGCCGCGCTGCCCGCCGCGTATGCCGGGGCATGGATCGGCGGCGTCGACCGCGACGGCGCGGACACCGGCTCGCAGCGCCGGATCACCCTCTCACCCGGCAAGGTCGGCGACGCTGTCGTCGCGAGCATCAGCGTGGGCGAGAGCTATCTGTGCAAGGGCACCGGCAAACTGCTTGCGGCAAGCGGTGGTTCGATCCGCATCGACACCGGTGTCACCGTCAGCACGCCCGCCGGGAAGTGTTCGGCGATCGGCGAGCAGACCCTGACAGCGCGCTCCGACGGCACGCTCGCGTGGACCGCGAGCGGTGGCAGGAGCGCAACGCTGCACAAGGCCGGCTCCGACCGGATACGGGACGGCTTCCTGGGCTCCTGGGAGCGACAACTGACCGGATCCGCCGGTGTGCAGCGGCTGACCGTCTCGCAGGGCGCCGTGGGCAGCCGGGTCGTCACCTTCACCACCACACAGGACGGCGGCACGTGTCTGTCGAAGTCCGAGCTGTTCTCGGCGGGGGACCGCGTCGTGATCGGTCCTTCCCTGGTGGTGAGCGGCGACTGCGCGGCGGCCGGATCGTCGGTCCTGACGGTGAGCGGCGGCACGCTGAACCGGTCCTTCCTCGACACGGGCAACTCGCCGCGCGAGTACCGGCGTCCGTAAGAAACGAGTCTGCAGGAACGCAGAGCGCCCCGGTCGGCCCCGCCGGCCCGCGCGTCAGCTTCCGGCCGGCATGACCCGGGTCACCTTGCCCTTGGGGTCGGCGTCCAGGTAGCCGCTGTCGTAGTCGTCGCCCAGGTAGACGCCAATACCGGCCGGGGTGTCGAACAGGTCGTTGGGCTGCCGGATCACGAGGTAGCGCGTGGTCGGGTTCTTCACGTTCAGTTCCTTCTCCGCCTTGCGCATCAGGGCGGGGAGGACGTCCCAGTCGAATGCGTCCATGCTGACCGGGAGATCGCCTCCCGACAGCGTGCCCTTCATCGAGTCCTGCGTGACGCCCTCGCCGACCCGGTAGGTGTAGCTGTCGTACTTGGTCCTGCTGCCCTTGACCATCGCTTCGACGGAGATGTACTCCGGGTACACGACGAAGCGGCCCACCTGGTCGGTGCCCGTCTCCGCCTTCAGTTCCTTGATGGCCGCGCGAATGCCGGCCGGTGTCAGCAGGTCTGTCCTGACCGCGGCCCTCGACGGCTTGGACGTGGGAGTGGGGGTGGGAGTGGGAGTCGGCGTCCGTGAACTGTCGGCAGCGGAGCCGGCGGAGGACTGCGACCCCGTGTCGCTGCCGAACAGCTCGTCGGCGTCCGGCAGCAGGGACCACACCAGGACCCCGGTCAGCACGGGCCCGACGACGGCCGCGAGCGCGAGCGCGGTCCGGCGCTTGGCACGGGCGCCCGTCCGGGGCTGCGTCCGACGTGTAGGGCCCGCCGGGTAGGGGGTCGGCGGCCCCATGGGGCCCGGCACACCACCATGCGGAGTCGCCGGTCCATGCGGAGTCGCGGCACCATGCGGGGCCGCGGCGCCATGCGGGGTCGCGGCACCATGCGGGGTCGCGGGTCCGAAGCCCATCGGCGGCCCGAATCCGGGCGATGCGGGCGGCGGGGTCGCCGGTCCCGGCGGGGGCGTCAACCGGTACGACGTGGTCCCGCCGGTCCCGCCCGGAGGGCTTGCCTCACCCTGAGCCACCTCCGCGAGCATCCGGTCGAAGGTCTCCGGGTCGGGCCGCGCGGCCGGGTCCTTGACGAGAACGGCGGCCAGTACTCCTGCCAGCGCACCCGCCCGGCGCGGAGGCGGAAGCTCCTCTTTGAGCACGGCGGCCAAGGTCGCCAGCGTCGACCCCCTGCGCAGCGGATGGATCCCCTCGACGGCGACGTACAGCATCATCGCCAGGGACCACATGTCCGAGCCCGGGCCGCCGTCGTCGCCGGAGATACGCTCGGGCGCCATGAAGTCGGGCGTGCCGATGATCGAGCCGGTCATGGTCAGCGAGGTCGACTCACGGATCGCCGCGATGCCGAAGTCGGTGAGGACGGGACGCCCGTCGGGCCGCATCAGGACATTGGCGGGCTTCACGTCACGGTGCTGGATGCCGACGTCGTGCGCGGCCCGCAGTGCGGCCAGCACGTCGCGCCCCATCCTGGCCGCCTCGACCGGCGTCATCGGCCCCTTGTCCAGCCGGTCCTGGAGCGATCCGCCGGTCACCAGCTCCATGACGAGCCACGGGTAGGCGTGCTCGGCGCCGTCCACCACGTGGTGGATGGTCACCACATGGGGATGGTTGACCCGGGCGAGTGCCCGCGCCTCCCGCAGCACCCTCTCCCGCAGAATCGCCGCGGCCTCGGGGTCGTGCTCGGCGAGCCCGGGATCGGGCGGCCGCACCTCCTTGAGGGCCACGGCCCGGTCCAGCGCCAGATCGCGCGCTCGCCACACCATGCCCATACCGCCGCCACCGAGCCGCGCCTCCAGCTCGAAGCGCCCGTCGATGACCCGTCTGCCGGATTCCCCGTCGCTCATGGGCGGGAGCCTATGAGGTGCCGGTGACACGACCTTGCGCAGGTGCCTCCATCGTTACCCGGCCGACGCGCCCGACGCCGGAGTGCGTGGGCCGCACCGGGGAACCTGCCGAAGGCGCCGGGCCGTTCATCACCGAGCTGACCTGGCGCAACGCCGAAGCGACAGGGGTGCCCCGCACCATGCGGGGCACCCCTGTCCACGAGCCGTACTAGAGGAACGAGTTGATCTCGATCGTCTCGGTCCGGCCGGGGCCGACACCGATCGCCGAGATCGGCGCGCCCGACATCTCCTCCAGCGCCTTCACATAGGCCTGCGCGTTCTTCGGCAGGTCGGCGAAGGTCTTCGCCTTGGTGATGTCCTCGGACCAGCCCGGCAGCATCTCGTAAACCGGCTTCGCGTGGTGGAAGTCGGTCTGGGAGTACGGGAGCTCCTCGACGCGCTTGCCGTCGATCTCGTACGCCACACACACCGGGATCTGCTCCCAGCCGGTCAGCACGTCCAGCTTGGTGAGGAAGAAGTCGGTCAGGCCGTTGACCCGGGTCGCGTACCGCGCGATGACCGCGTCGAACCAGCCGCAGCGACGGTCGCGGCCGGTGGTCACGCCACGCTCGCCGCCGATGCGGCGCAGCGCCTCGCCGTCCTCGTCGAGGAGCTCCGTCGGGAACGGGCCCGCGCCGACGCGGGTCGTGTACGCCTTGAGGATGCCGATGACCCTGCTGATCTTCGTCGGGCCCACGCCGGCGCCCGTGCAGGCGCCGCCCGCGGTCGGGTTGGAGGAAGTGACGAAGGGGTACGTGCCGTGGTCGACGTCGAGGAGCGTGCCCTGGCCGCCCTCGAAGAGGACGACCTTGCCCTCGTCGATGGCGTTGTTCAGGATCAGCGTCGTGTCCGCGACGTACGGCTTGAGCTGCTCCGCGTACTGGAGCAGCTCCTCGACGATCTTGTCGGCCTCGATCGCGCGGCGGTTGTAGACCTTGGCGAGGAGCTGGTTCTTGGACTCCAGCGCCGCCTCGACCTTCTGCTCCAGGATCGACTCGTCGTAGAGGTCCTGGACGCGGATGCCGACGCGGTTGATCTTGTCCGCGTACGTCGGGCCGATTCCGCGGCCGGTCGTGCCGATCTTCCGCTTCCCGAGGAACCGTTCCGTCACCTTGTCGACAATGACGTTGTACGGAGTGATCAGGTGGGCGTTTCCGCTGATCAGCAGCTTGCTCGTGTCGATGCCGCGGTCGTTCAGCCCGCTCAGCTCGGAGAGCAGGACGGCCGGGTCGACAACGACGCCGTTGCCGATGACCGGAGTACATCCCGGCGAGAGGATTCCGGAAGGGAGCAGATGGAGCGCATACTTCTGGTCGCCCACGACAACCGTGTGGCCGGCATTGTTGCCGCCCTGATAGCGCACTACATAATCCACTGATCCACCGAGCAGGTCGGTGGCCTTTCCCTTGCCCTCGTCACCCCACTGAGCACCGAGCAGCACAAGTGCGGGCACAGGCGTACACCCCTTCCGGGCGGGGCAAGACCAAGGTCAGGGGGCCTGAGCCGTGCCTGAGTCTTCGGACCGGTTGCCCCGGAATAGACGAAGCCCCTGGCGCAATAGCGCAAGGGGCTCTTGCACAAAGATGCTACCCGAGGAAGGACCGAGGTGTCGGCTCACGACCAGCTACTGGTGGTCATCGACCCGGTCGCCCGCCGAAGTGACGGCGAGTCCGTGCGGATCGCGAAAGATGTGCTGTGTGGCGGCGCGGAGGCGAAGATCTGCCTTCCCGAGGGTCCGGAGGAATTCGCGCGGGCGCTGGCCCGCAGGGGCTCGCGGCGGCCTGTGGTGATCGGTGACGACCGTGCCCTGCTGCGGGCGGTGGCCCTGCTGCACCGGGACCGCTGGCTGGGCGACGGGGCGCTGGCGCTGATCCCGGTGGGCACTTCCGTGGAACTCGCGCACGCGCTGGGCGTGCCGCGGGGCCCGGTGGCGGCGGCGCGGGCGGTGCTGGACGGGACCGTACGGCGTCTTGATCTGCTGGTGGACGAGAGCGACGGCGTGGTGCTGGGGGACCTGTCGATCCCGGCGGCGCGGGCGGCGTCGGGCGCCTCGGCGAACGGCGCTTCGGTGTGGCACACCTGCCGCTCGCTGGTCCGCACCCTGGTCCACCCGGCGCCGCCGGTGCCGGTGGTCCGTACGCACCGGCTGCGGGTGGAGGCGGACGGAGTGCTGCTGACGGATCTCGACCGGCTGGTGGAGGACGTGACGGTGCGCGCGGGCGGCGGCCGGGCGGAGGTGGTCGTCCGGCACGGCACGGACACGGAGCCGGTCACGGCGCGGGCTCTGACGGTGACCGTGTCCGGGGCGGACTTCCGCTACCGGGCGGACGCGCTGATCACGGGCCCGGTCCGGACGCGGACATGGACGCTGCGGCCGGGGGCGTGGGGGTTGACGCTGCCGTCGACGGCGGTGGCTTCGGGAGGGTAGTGCGGTGACGGGGCGGGCCGATGAGGGCCTGCCCGGCCCGCCGGTGCGTCCTCAAGTGCCGGGACAGGCTTGATCCCAGGCCCTCCCGGCACTGCGAGGGACAGCTCTCAGGCCGTACCCCGCGTCTCGCGGTACGCGCGCCAGCGTTCCATCAGGCCCGACATCTCGCCCTGCAGGAACTCGAAGAACTCCGCCGTCTCCGTCACCCGCCTGCCCGCCGCCGTCTCCGGGCCCAGCGTCTCCGCGCCGTCGCGCAGGGCCTTCTCCCAGCGGGTCAGCAGCTGGTCGCGGCGGGTGAAGGTCTCGTACCAGAGCTCGTTGTGCAGGACATAGCGGTCACGGCGCGAGCCCGGGTCGCGTTCGCGGCTGACCATGTTGACCTGGTTGAGGTACCTGATGGCGCCCGAGACCGCGGCCGGGCTGATCCGGAGCTGTTCCGCCAGCTCCGCGGAGGTCATGCTGCCCTTCTCCGACGACAGCAGCGCCGCGAAGACCCGCGAGGCCATCCGCTGCATACCCGCTTCGGTCAGCTCCGCCGCGAAGCGCTCCACAAAACGGGAGACGGCCTCGTCACCGGCCCGTCCCGTCGCGCCGTTTTCGCCGTTCATGGCCTCATCGTCTCCCCTGGTTCCCTCGTCCACCGTGATCGTCGACTTTATACGCTTCCTTAACTTCACAAGTTCGTGAAAGTACCGTACGTTCTGAAACATGACCAAGGCAAACCTCGCCATTGAAGTAGCGGGACTGCACAAGGCGTTCGGGCGGACGCAGGCACTGGACGGTCTCGACCTCGACGTCGAGACCGGTGAGGTCCACGGCTTCCTCGGCCCCAACGGCGCCGGGAAGTCCACCACCATCCGGGTCCTCCTCGGACTGCTGCGCCCCGACTCCGGCGCGGCCCGGCTGCTCGGCGGGGATCCGTGGAACGACGCGGTCGAGCTGCACCGCCGCGTCGCCTACGTACCCGGGGACGTGACCCTGTGGCGGAACCTCTCCGGCGGCGAGGTCATCGACCTCCACGGCCGGCTGCGCGGCGGCCTCGACAAGGCGCGACGCGCGGACCTCGTCGAGCGCTTCGAACTCGACCCCACCAAGAAGGGGCGTACATACTCCAAGGGCAACCGCCAGAAGGTCGCCCTGGTCGCCGCCTTCGCGTCCGACGTGGATCTGCTGATCCTCGACGAGCCGACCTCCGGACTCGACCCGCTGATGGAAGAGGTCTTCCAGAGCTGCGTCGAGGACGAACGGGACCGCGGCCGGACCATCCTGCTCTCCTCGCACCTCCTCAGCGAGGTCGAGACCCTCTGCGACCGGGTCAGCATCATCCGCAAGGGCCGGAACGTCGAGACCGGTTCGCTCGCGGAGCTTCGGCATCTGACGCGTACGAGCGTCACGGCGGAGCTCGCCGGGGCGCCGAACGGCCTCGCCCGGCTGCCCGGCGTGCACGACCTCGACGTACAGGGCAGACGCGTCAAGCTCCAGGTCGACACCGACAAGCTGGACGCGGTGCTGCGCTCGCTCACCGAGTCCGGGATCCGCTCGCTGATCAGCACACCGCCCACGCTCGAAGAGCTCTTCCTCCGTCATTACGCACCCGAAGAGGCGGTGTCGCGATGACCGCCGTGGCCCAGGCCACCGGGTTCGCCCCGCGCACCGGCGGAATGCGTCAACTCGCGGGTACAGGCGCGCTGTTGAGACTCGCCCTGCGCCGCGACCGGCTGATGATGCCGGTCTGGGTCCTGGCGCTCGGGGCCGTCGTCACCAGCGGCTCCGGCTCGCTGGAGAGCCTGTACGACACCGCCGCGAAGCGCGCCGACCTGGCCGAGTCCCTGTCCACCAACGGCTCGTTGCGCACGATGTACGGTCCGGTGTTCAGCGACTCCCTCGGCGGCCTTGTCGCCTGGCGCTTCGGCGGCTTCGTGGCCGTACTGGCAGCCGTGATGAGTCTGATCATCGTCGTCCGGCACACCAGGGAAGAGGAGGAGACCGGCCGTCAGGAACTGCTGTCCTCCGCGATGGTGGGCCGGCGGGCTCCGCTGACCTCGGCACTGCTGACGGCGTTCGTCGCCAATGCGGCGCTGACGCTGATCATCACCGCCGGGCTCGCGGGACCGACCGGCTCCGGTTCCGGCGCGCTCGCGGTCGGGCTCACCATCGGCGCGATCGGCATGCTCTTCGCGGGTATGGCGGCGATCATGGCGCAGCTCACCGAGAGCGCCCGGCTCGCCAAGGGCCTCACGGCCGCCGTGCTCGGCGTCGCGTTCGTCCTGCGGGCGGCGGGCGACGCCTCCGGAGACGACGGCTCCTCCGTACTGACGTGGCTCTCGCCGCTCGGCTGGGCGGAGAACGTACGGCCGTACGCGAACGAGCGCCGGTGGGTCCTGCCGCTCCTCGCGGCCGCGGTCGTCGCCCAGGGTGCCGTCGCCTATGTGCTGGCCGGACGGCGCGATCTCGGCATGAGCTTCCTGCCGACCCGCCCCGGGCCCGCGGAAGGCAGGATCGCCACCGCGGCCGGGCTCGCACGGCGGCTCCAGCGAGGCAGCGTTCTCGGCTGGGTCGTCGGCTTCTTCCTCGCCGGGATCGTCTTCGGCGGGATGGCCGAGGGCGCGGCGGACCTGGTAGGCGACAACGAGGGTGCGCGGGAGATCTTCGAGCGGATGGGCGGGCAGGCCGGTATGACCGAGGCCTTCCTTGCGGCGATGATCGGCATGTTCGGCGTGATCGCCGCGCTGTACACGGTCGCGTCCGTGCTGCGGCTGCACGGCGAGGAGACGTCACAGCGCGCCGAGCCGGTCCTGGCGAACGCGGTCGGACGGCTCGCCTGGGCGGCGGGCCACCTGGTCATCGCCTTCGGCGGCGCGGTCGTGATCATGGTCATGGCCGGTCTGGGGCTGACGATCGGCCACGGCGGGGAGTTCGGCCCGATCATGGGCGCGGTCCTGGTCGAACTGCCGGCGGTCTGGCTGCTGGGCGGGCTCGCGGTGGCGCTGTACGGGCTCCTCCCGAAGGCGGCCGTGGCTTCCTGGGCGGTGGTCGGGATCTGCCTGGCACTGGGCTGGATCGGCCCGGCGCTGGACCTGCCCGGGGCGGTGATGAACCTGTCGCCGTTCAGCCACCTGCCGAAGCTGCCGGGCGCCGAGATGAACTGGACACCGGTGCTGCTGCTGACCGTCGCGGCGGCGGCACTGGTGGCGGCGGGACTCGGAGGCCTGCGCAGGAGGGACCTGCAGGCCTGACACCGCCCACCCCGGCGGGGAACGCACGGCGCCCGGACTGTGACGGAGTCCGGGCGCCGTTTGCTGTTGGGGCGCCGGGTGTTGTCCGGGACCGTTTGCCGTTCGGGCGCCGGGTGTTGGCCGGCCGGGCGGGCATCACATCTCGACGAGGAGTTCCTTGACGCCGCGGATGACATAGCCCGGCTTCCACTCCGGCTCGGCCGCGAGCCGCATCGTCGGTGCCTGGCGGAGCAACTCCCCGAAGGACGCGGCCAGTTCGATACGGGCGAGCGGCGCGCCGAGGCAGTAGTGGATGCCGCCGCCGAAGCTGACATGAGGGTTGTCGGCGCGGGCGAGGTCAAGAGTGTCCGGGTGGGCGAACCGCTCCGGGTCGCGGTTGGCGGAGCCGAAGAGCAGGGCGAGTTCGGAGCCGCGCGGGATGACCGTTCCGTCGATCTCGATATCGTCGAGCACCCAGCGCTCGAACATCTGGAGCGGGGTGTCGTACCGCATCAGCTCCTCCACAGCTGTGGACAGGAGTGTGTGGTCGGCGTGGAGAGCGGCGAGCTGCCCGGGGTGGCGGAAGAGCGTCCACCAGCCGTTGGTGGTGGTGTTGACCGTCGCCTCGTGACCCGCGTTCAGCAGCAGCACACAGGTCGAGATCATCTCCTGCTCACTGAGCCGGTCGCCCTCCTCGTACGCGGCGATGAGCGCGGAGATCAGGTCGCTGCCGGGCGAGCTGCGCCGCTCGGTGATCAACTTCCGTAGATACGCGCTGAATTCGAGCGAGGCCGTGACGGCGCGGCCGGCGGCCTCGTCGGACGGATTCAGCTCGTACATCCCGCAGATATCGGCCGACCAGGGCCGCAGCAGTGCGCGGTCGCCGGCCGGGATACCGAGCATCTCCGCGATGACGGCGACGGGCAGCGGCTCGGCGACCTCGGCGAGCAGATCGCCTCCGCCGGCGTCCTTGATCCCCGCGACGAGCCCGGCCGCGAGTCTGCGCACGGTGGGCACGAGCGACTCGACGGTGCGCGGTGTGAAGGCCTTGGAGACCAGCCGCCGGATCCGGGTGTGGTCGGGCGCCTCGAGATCGAGCATCCCGCTGTCGTTGAGCGTATGGAACGGCTCGTGCGCGGCCGGAGGTGGCGTACGGCCGAACTCCTCGTGCGTGAAACGGTGCGAAAAGGTCCGCCCGAGCCGCCGGTCGCGCAGCAGCGCGGAGACGTCGGCATGGTGCGGGACGAGCCACTGGCGGGTGGGCTCGTAGTAGTGCACCCGGCCGCGGGAGCGGAGCTCGGCGTAGGCCGGGTAGGGGTCGGCGACGAATGCGGGTGACCAGGGGTCGAAGGCGGCCATGGACCGACGCTACCGGTCACCTCCCGTGCCCGGGGCTCCACCCCGGACTCCGCGCCTCAATCTTCCCCCAGTCCGGGGGACCCCCACGAGGCCCTTGTTGGGGCTCCCCCAAGCCCCGCCCCTCAAACGCCGGAGGGGCTTGATCAGCTCGGGGTCACCAGTCGCGCCTCGTACGCGAACACCGCCGCCTGCGTGCGGTCCCGCAGCCCCAGCTTCACCAGCACCCGGCTCACATGCGTCTTGATCGTGGACTCCGCCACCACCAGATGCGAGGCGATCTCCGCGTTCGACAGACCCTGCGCGATCAGCACCAGCACCTCCGTCTCCCGCTCCGTCAGATCGCCGACCTGCGCCAGCGCCGGCGGCCGCGGGTTCTGCGAGAGCTTCGAGAACTCCGTGATCAGGCGTCGCGTCACCGTCGGGGCCAGCAGCGCCTCGCCCGCCGCCACCACCCTGACCCCGTCGGCCAGTTGGCGGGCCGAGGCGTCCTTCAGCAGAAAGCCGGACGCACCCGCGCGCAGCGCCTGGTACACGTACTCGTCGAGGTCGAAGGTCGTCAGCACCAGGACCTTGGACTCGCTGTGCGCCGCGACGATCTCGCGGGTCGCCTCGATACCGTTCAGCTCCGGCATACGGATGTCCATCAGCACGACATCGGGCGCGAGCTCGGCGACCTTGGTGACCGCCTCGCGGCCGTTTACCGCCTCGCCGATCACCTCGATGTCGGGCATCGCGTTCAGCAGGACCGAGAAGCCCTCGCGGACCATCATCTGGTCGTCGACGATAAGGACGCGGATCGTCATGAGGTCTCCTCGGAGGCGGTCTCGGTCGCGGCGACGGGAATGAAGGCGATCACCTCGTAGCCGCCCTCCTCCGTGGACTCCGCGGTCATCTCGCCGTTGAGCATCGTCACACGTTCCCGCATGCCCGTGATGCCGTGGCCGGCGCCCGGCGAGGGCTTGACCAGACTCCGCGCGGCGGTGTTGGCGATCCGCAGACCGAGGCCGCCGAGGACGTAGGAGATCTCGACCTTCGCCGTCGAACCCGGCGCGTGGCGCAGCGCGTTGCTGAGCGCCTCCTGGACGATCCGGTACGCCGACAGCTCGACGCCCTGCGGCAGAGCGCGGACCGCGCCCGTGACCGTCTTCTCCACGTCCAGACCCGCCTCGCGGACATTGGAGAGGAGGTTCTCGATATCGGCGAGCACCGGCTGCGGCGCGTCGGGGGCCTGGTAGTCCTCCGCCCGTACGACACCGAGGACCCGGCGCAGTTCGGTCAGCGCGGCGACCGCGTTCTCACGGATGGTGGCGAAGGCCTTCTCCAGCTCGGGCGGCGGATTCTCCACGCGGTACGGCGCGGCCTCCGCCTGGATCGCGACCACCGACATGTGGTGGGCGACGACATCGTGCAGTTCGCGGGCGATGGTGGTGCGCTCCTCCAGCAGCGTGCGCTTGTCGCGCTCGACGGCTGTCACGGTCTGCTGCGCCGCGACCTCCTGCCTCGCCTCGCGGCGGACGTGCAGCACGGTCACCACCAGCAGCGCGAGGGCGGCGACGAAGAGCATCTGGGGAGTGTCGGAGCCGCCGTACCGACCGCTGAGACCGACTTCGGCGAAGAAGCCGTATGCGGCCGTCAGCGCCCACATCCAGCCGGCGGCACGCGGGCGGGTCCGCATCGCGACCACCGTCATCACCGTCAGATGCGAGAGGAAGCCGCTGGGCGTCCACGGCCAGCCGTCCCAGTAGCCGGCGAGGACGGCGACCACGGGGGTGCTGAGCAGCGAGAGCCACCAGGCGCCGACCGGCCTGACCAGCGTCATCAGCACTGCGGCGGCCGGTATGAAACCGGTCAGCGCATTGCTCGTCCCGGCGCCCTCGCTCCCGGTGAAGTACCCCAGCAACAGCACGAACATCGCCAGGCCGACCACGGCGGCGTGCGGTATCCAGGCGACGCCGTCGCGTATCCGGCCGGGGAGACGGCGGGTGAGCGGCCCGTCCGTCCGCATCGGGTACAGCGGGCGGTAGGCGAGGGCGTCATGGAACAGGTCCTGGCGGAGGCCGCTCAGCGCGCCCAGGGCCAGGCGGTACTCGGGACTGCGGGTCTTCTCGGTCACGTACAGAACGGTAAGCGGAAGGACGGACGCGGTCGTCAGCATCGCTACGGATTCTGTCGCGTCCGTCCTGAGTACTACCTGCTCACCGCGTGTGACGAGGCACGGAAGGTGTCCGCGTGATCGGCCGCCCGCTCGGCGGAGCTCCGCACCGGCCCCGCCTTCCCCACGGTGTCGACGGCGGTGCGGCAGATGCTCAACCGGGCCGCCCTCAAGACCTCAGTATCCGGTGGGGCGTATGAGACCCGTCTCGTACGCGAAGACCGCCGCCTGCGTACGGTCCCGCAGCCCCAGCTTCACCAGGATCCGGCTCACATGCGTCTTCGTCGTCTGCTCCGCCACCACCAGCCGCACGGCGATCTCCGCGTTCGACAGGCCCTGGGCGATCAGCGTGAGCACCTCGGTCTCGCGCTCCGTGAGATCACCGACGCGCTCCTTGAGCGGGGCCCGCGGTGCGCCCAGCGTCCGGGAGAACTCCAGGATCAGCCGCTTGGTGATGTTCGGTGAGAGCAGCGCGTCGCCCGCGGCCACCACCCGTACGGCTTCGGCCAGTTGAGCGGCCGAGGCGTCCTTCAGCAGAAAGCCGGACGCACCCGCGCGCAGCGCCTCGTAGACGTACTCGTCGAGGTCGAAGGTGGTCAGCACAAGGACCTTGACGGTGGCGTCCGGGGCCTGAGTGATCCGGCGGGTGGCTTCGATGCCGCCGAGTTCGGGCATGCGTATGTCCATCAGCACGACATCGGGGTCGAGTTCGGCGACCTTGGCGACCGCGTCGAGGCCGTCCACAGCCTGGCCGACCACCTCGATGCCGGGCTCGGCGTTGAGCAGCACCGTAAAGCCCTGCCGGACCATCGCCTGGTCGTCGGCGATCATCACGCGGATCGTCATGCGTTGTCCTTCATAGGGGTCCCGTTCAACGGGAGCGTGGCGGTCACTTCGTACCCACCGTCGGCCGTAGGGCCGGTCGTCACCTCGCCGCCCAGCATCACGGCGCGCTCGCGCATGCCGAGCAGACCGTGGCCGGCGCCCGGGGATGCCGGGACCGGTCCGGCCGGCGCGGTGTTGGTGACCCGGACCGTCATCCCGGCCGGGCCGTACGCGATCCGCACCCGCACCATCGAGCCCGGCGCATGCCGCATCGCATTGCTGAGTGCTTCCTGGACTATGCGGAAGGCCGACAGTTCGATGCCGGGCGACAGCGGGCGCGGACCGTTGTCGACCTCGGTGGTGACGGTCAGGCCCGCGCTGCGGACGTTGTCGACGAGAGCGCCGAGCCGCGCCAGCGTGGGCTGCGGGGTCTGGGACTCGTCGTTCGGCCCGGGGTTCTCGGACCGCAGTACGCCGAGCACCCGGCGCAGTTCGGTCAGCGCGTCGACGGCGTTCTCGCGGATGCCCGCAAGGTTCTCCTTCAGCTCCTCGGACGGATCCTCGACCAGGTGCGGCGCGACCTGCGCCTGGATGGAGATCACCGACATATGGTGGGCCACCACGTCGTGCAGCTCGCGTGCGATACGGCTCCGCTCCTCGAGCAGCGTGCGCCTGGCGCGTTCCTCGGCGGTCAGCACCTCCTGCTCAACCAGCCTGGTGCGGGCCTCGCGGCGGCCGCGCAGCGATCCCCCCACGACCACGACGACGGTGAAAACGAGCGCCGCCACCGGAGCCGTCGTGTCGTGGGGGCGGTCTCCGATCCCCTCGAGGACCAGGCCCGACAGACAGCTGAACAGCAGCGCCTCGACCGCAACCCGGGGGCGTACGCGCAGTGACAGCAGGAGCAGTACGCCGGCGTGCGCGAGGATCCCGGTCACGGGCCACGGCCACGGATCGTCCGGCCTTGGCTCGCCGGCCGCGACGACGAGAGTGGGGACCAGGGACAGCCACCAGGCGGGCACCGGACGGAACATCGCGAGGATGAGCGCGCCCGACTGGAACGCCGCGAGCAGCAACCCGTACTGCGCGCCGAGGCCGGAGCGGCTTTCCAGCTCATCGCTGTTGGCCAGGAAGAGGGGAATCGACAGCCACACCACAATGACGTGCGGCAACCAGGCCAGCCAGCGCACCTTGGCGATGCGCGGCAGCGGGTCGGCGGCGAGGGTGCACAGGTCCTCACGGAGGGTGCGCGGAAACGACCGCAGGGCCGTCTTGGCCGCCGGGGCCAGGCGCGCCTTGTCGTCGTTGTCCACGGCGTCAACCCTAAGCACGGTCCATCTCCCGCTCCCGGGCGGGCTCGTGGGTCCGTACGACCCGGCTGCCGTTCCGGGGCCGCCGCTGTTCGTACGTACGGAACGCTCCCCAGCACACCAGCAGCGCCACCGCGAAGACCGGCAGCCAGGCGATCCGGGCGAGCACCCAGCCGAAGCCGTCGGGCACCGTGTGCAGTCCGGGCAGCGCCGTTCCCGCGAGCAGGCCGGTCGCGGTGACCGCCATGAGCGCGGTCTGGTGCCAGAGGAAGACCGTCATCGCGGAGAGGTTGACCAGCGCCACGGCCGCCCAGGCCATGGGCCTTTGAAGCACCCGGCGCAGCGGGCCGAGCAGCAACAGGGCCGCCCCGCACTGGGCGAGGCCGAAGGCGACGGCGGCGAGGGTCGGCGGATTGAGGTTGGAGACGGGGGCACCCGGCACGCCGACCATGGCCGCGGGGTAGCCGGCGAACAGGACCAGCCCGGCGGTGGCGGCGAGGCCGACGGTGAGCAGCACCCAGCCGCTGGTACGGGAGCGGAACTCACCGCGTGCCCACGCCGCGCCCAGGCAGTACGGAACCAGCCAGCCCGCGGCCACATTCGTCCAGCCCAGCCAGGCAGGCCCGCCGAGGCCGAAGCGGAACAGGTCGATGTGGAGGACGACGGCGAGCGGCCACAGCGGATGCAGCCGGGCGACGAGCGGCGTCGCGGCGGTCAGCGCGGCGAACACGAGCAGGAACCAGAGAGGTGAGAGGACGAGGTCGAGAAGGGTGGTCACGGTGTCCAGGCCGGTACCGGAGGCAAGCATGCACACGGCCGCCACGGTCCACAGCGTCAGCAGGGCGGCGACCGGCCGGAAGAGGCGGGACAGCCGGGCGCCGAGCCACTTCCCGTAGGTCGTGCCGTGGGCACGGGCAAAGGCGTGGCTCGAGGCACCCATCTGCCCGCCGACCAGGAAGAACACGGCGAGGGTCTGGAAGAGCCAGGATATCGGGGCGAGTCGGGGCAGATGCTGCAGCGGGCTGGCGCCGCGCAGCCCGCCGCCGTCGATGACGAGGGCGGTGACAAGCCAGTGCCCGAGCACCACGCCGAGGATGGCGAGGGCGCGCAGGGCGTCGACGGCGCGGTCGCGGTCGGGCGGGGTGGCCGCGTCGATACGGCGTGCCAGGTCACGCAGCCGTGAGTCAGGCATGAGTGACCTCCGTTGCGCGGCCGAGGACGATCCGGGCGAGGTTGTGCAGAGATACGGAGCCGGGCTTCAGGTAGTCGCTGTGCCCGCCGTCACCGGCGGCGAAGGGACGTGCGCCGAAGTGCTCAGACACGGGGTCGGCGCCGAGGCCGACGGTGGTGCCGAGGATGTCGAGCCGGATGTGCGGGACATGGGCGATCCAGTCGTCGGAGCCGCGTCCGGCCCACACGGTGGCGGGGGTGTGGAGTCCGGCCACATCGTCGGCGCCGGCGCCGGGGCTGCCGTAGAGGACGATGTCGGCGACGTCGAGGGACGGGGCGGCGCGTCCGCAGACGACGGAGCCGTACGAATGGCAGAGCAGCGAGACTCGAGAGCCGGGCTTGGCTCCCTTCAGCTCCCGTACGAATTCTTGCAGTTGTGCGGCGGCGTCGTCCGCCCTCCCTTCGGTCAGGACTTCGGTGCTGACGGTTCCCGGCGTCGCGTACCCGAGCCAGGCGACGACCGCGGCGCGGCCGCCGAGCTCGTCGTGAAGGGCGACGGCGCCGGCCCGGAAGCGTTCGTACGTATCGAGGTTGGTGTCGGAGCCCGGCACCAGCACGGCGATCCGCTCGGCCCGCGCCAGATCGCCGAAGACCTCGGCGGTGCGGCCCCCGTCCCGGCCGTCGAACGAGAGGAAGTGCCGCGCCGGGTCCGCCATGACGCGCAGCCGGGCGGCCCGTCCCTGATCGCCATGGCCGGCGGCCGTCTCCGCGGCCGCGCGGATGTTGGCGCGACCGGCCGCGAACCTGTCGCCGAGGAGCGGGAGTCCGGCGGCGGTGAGCGGCGCGATGGTGGCCGGTGCCGGCGCGGGGACGGCGGCAGGCCGCGCCGCCGCCGACACCGGCAGGGTCACCGCGGCGGTGACAAGCGCGGCGAGCAAGGTACGACGCAGGCGGGACGCCATGGCTTTCCTTCGGTTCCGAGAGCTGAGTGCTCTCTCTCGGTACCGAAGTTATGAATCAGGGCGCGTGGTCGGCGTCCCGCTCGGGAGTGCATCCGCGGCGTAGCTCTGAAGTACTACGGGTATGAGCGGGGCCCCGCGGCTACCAGGCCAGCTGGGCGATCTCCTCCGCGACGACGGCGCACGCGTCCGCAGCCGGGTCGATCAGCGGGAAGTGTCCGACGTCCTCGAGGAGCGTCAGCCCGACGGTCTCACCGGCCTTCGCGGCGGCATCGACATACGCCTCCGGGACGGCGTACGGCACGACGATGTCGATACGCCCCTGTACGACGGTGGTGGCGATGCCGGTGGGCACGAGTACGGCCGGATCCGCGTGCGCTCTGCGGGCGTCGAACTGCGCATCGCCGCCGAGGAATTGTGTCACGGCCCCGCCGCACACATCGAGCGCGACGGCCTGCGTGAAGTCCGCGACCGGCGCGAGCGCGACGACGCCGCGCAGCGCGGGCGGCGCGGCGAGCCGCCACGGCGAGCCGGCCGGCAGAAGGTGCCGGGCGGCGGCCCACAGCGCCAGCTGCCCGCCGGCGGAGTGCCCGATGACGACGGTGCGCCGGGCGTCGGCCTGCGGCAGGACGTCCTTCACCAGGCCGGGCAGCGCGTCCATCGCGGTGGCGACATCGTCGAAGGTCTCCGGCCACCGCCCGGCGACGGCCTCGCTCCCACGCTGCTGCGGGAGCTCGCTCCCCCGCCGGTACTCCACATTGGCGACGGCGAGCCCGCGCCTGGCCAGAAAGTCCACGAAGGGCGTGACGTGCTGCCGGTCGTAGGCCGACCGCCAGGCTCCGCCGTGCAGCATCACGACGAGGGGCACACCCGCAAGCCCGCCACGGGGCGCGTAGAAGTCGACGACCTGGTCGGGGTGCTCGCCGTACGCGACGGAGGCATCCGGTGCGACGACGGGATGCGAGAGCAGCGAGTCGCTCTCGGCGGCGTCACGGGCGGCGGGGTCCATCGCTGCTCCAACCTTCCGGCAGTGTGGCGGAATTGACCTGACCAGCGGGGACGGTACCAGTCCCCGCTGATCAGATCGTCACGGCGTCAGGCGGCGACTACTTCCGCCAGTACCGCCGCCGCTCGTTCGGCGTCCGCGAAGCCCACGTACAGCGGTGTGAACCCGAACCGCAGCACATCCGGGCGGCGCAGGTCGCCGACCACGCCGCGTGCGATCAGCTTCTCCATCACCGCGGGCGCCTCCTCGCACCGCAGCGCGATCTGGCTGCCGCGCGACGCGTGCTCCAGCGGGGTCAGGGAGGTGACGCGACCCGCCGGGACGTACGCCTCGACGCACTCCAGGAAGAAGTCCGTCAGCGCCAGACTCTTCGCCCGTACGGAGTCGACCGAGACGCCGTCCCACACCTCCAGCGCCGCCTCCAGCGCCAGCATGGACAGGATGTCGGGCGTCCCGACCCGGCCCCGTACCGCGCCCGGTGCCGCCTCGTAGGCGGGCGTCATCGCGAACGGGTCCGTGTGCGAGTTCCATCCGGGCAGCGGGGAGTCGAAGGCTGCCTGGTGGCGTTCGGCGACGTACAGATACGCCGGTGAACCCGGGCCGCCGTTCAGGTACTTGTATGTGCAGCCGACCGCCAGGTCCACGCCGTGCGCGTCCAGACCGACCGGCAGCGCGCCCGCGCTGTGGCAGAGGTCCCAGACCGCCAGCGCGCCCACCTCGTGGATCGCCGCCGTCAGGGACGGCAGGTCGTGGAGGCGGCCGGTGCGGTAGTCGACATGGTTGACCAGCGCCACCGCCGTGTTCGGGCCGAGCGCCGCGGGGAGGTCGGCAGGCGCGACCGGGACCAGCCGCTTGCCCGTCATCCGGGCCGCCGACTCGGCGATATAGCCGTCCGTCGGGAACGTCGTCGCGTCGACCACGATGTCCGTACGCGAGAGGTCCCCGGAGCGCTCGGCGAGCCGGACCGCGCCCACGACCGCCTTGAAGACGTTGACACTCGTGGAGTCGCCGACCACGATCTGCCCCGGCCCCGCACCCACCAGCGGCGCGATCCGGTCGCCGATCCGCTCCGGCGCCGTCCACCAGCCGCTCTCGTCCCACGAGCGGATCCGCAGCTCGCCCCACTGCCGGGTCACCACATCGGCGACCCTCGCCGGGACATGGGCCGGCAGCGCGCCC
Organism: Streptomyces sp. NPDC002926; assembly: GCF_053591755.1. Classification (NCBI taxonomy): domain Bacteria; kingdom Bacillati; phylum Actinomycetota; class Actinomycetes; order Kitasatosporales; family Streptomycetaceae; genus Streptomyces; species Streptomyces sp. NPDC002926. The sequence continues at coordinate 536,829 of NZ_JBSFUK010000002.1, read as the reverse complement.
AGCGAGTTGCCGTCCAGATACACGGCCTCGTCGAGCGCGAACAGCTTGCGCACACCGGCCAGTTCATCTGCGGCGTCCAGCGCCGCGGCCTTCCCGGCCAGTGACTCAGACATGGCTGCGCGCCGTCCACAGCTCGGGGAAGACGTTCTTGCGGGCGCGCTTCTCCAGCCAGGCCACGCCCGCCGAACCGCCCGTGCCCGACTTCGAGCCCATGGCCCGCCGTGTCGCCACCAGATGGTCGTTGCGCCAGCGCCACACCAGCTCGCCGACATCGGTCAGCGCCTCGCCGAGCCGCACCAGCTCGGTGTCCTGGTCCGCGGCACCGTACACGGCGGCCCAGACCTCCTCGATCTCCGCCGACGGCTCGTACTTCTGCGAGAGGTCCCGGTCGAGGACGGCGGACGGAACCGCCATCCCGCGCCGCGCGAGCAGGCGCAGCACCTCGTCGTACAGGCTCGGCTCCTGCAACGCCTTCTCCAGCTCCGCGTACACCCGCGGCGCGCCCCGGTGCGGCACCAGCATCGACGCCGACTTCTCGCCGAGGAGGAACTCGAGCCTCCGGTACATCGCCGACTGGAAGCCGGAGCCTTCGCCCAGAGCGCTGCGGTACGAGTTGAACTGAGCGGGGGTGAGATGCGCGAGCGGCTCCCAGGAGGCGTTGAGCGACTCCAGCTCGTACGTGCTGCGCTTCAGCGCGGCGAGAGCGACGGGCAGATTGTCCTCCCGCAGCGCGCCGGCCGCCGTCTCCCACTCGTGGACGATGACGGTGAACCACAGCTCCATCACCTGGGTGGTGACCAGGAAGACCATCTCTCCCGGGTCGTCCGAGAGCGGGTGCTGCAGGTGGGTGAGAACGTCCGCCTGGACATAGTCCTCGTACGGAGTGGTACCCGCGAAATCCAGGTTCGGGGTCGCGTCATGTGACATCGCTGTCTCCTCGACGTGTCCGGGTAGCGGTCCGCCCCTTCCTGTTGGCTCGGGAGCCCCGGTCCCCACCGGCATCATAAGCCGGGGGTCATTTCGCCGGTCAGAGCGCCGGGCCTGTGATGTACGTCCCGTTCTCGTCGTACGGCCAGGCATTGGAGCGGCAGCCGTCCAGCCCCTTGATCTGCTGCATCATCACCGGCGCGGGCTTGCCGGGGCCCGCGCAGCCCAGGTGCTTGCGGATGCCGATCTCGTGCCCGATCTCGTGGTTGATGATCAGATGCCGGTACTCGGCGGCGGGCCCGGCGAACGTCGGGGAGCCCAGCATCCAGCGGCGCAGATTCACCACGACACCCTCGGCGGTCTCGCAGTTCAGCTCGCCGTGGGTGTCGAAGCCCTGCGCGAGGCAGAGCCGGTCCGCGGTGGCCGGGGTGGCGATCCGGATCACGAAGTCGGCATCCGATGCGACCAGCTGGAAGGAGCCCTTGCCGTGCGCTGCCCAGCCGCGCGGATGGGCGAGGATCCGCTGGATCTCGGCGGCGGCGTCCTTCGCGGAGATGTCGACGCCGTCCTCGACCTGTACGCGGTAGCGGCGCAGCGGGCCCGAGCCGGCCGCGCTGCCGGAGGCCCGCGCGGTGGTGAAGGTGCCCTTGCCCGAGGCGGGGACCCTGGCGGGCGGCTTTTCCTTCCGCGTCGGAGGCTCGGCGGCCGGCGGGCGGTTCCGCGAGGGCGTCGACGGGGTGGCACGCGGCTCGGGCTCGGCGGCTACCGGGGGCTCGGACGGCGGTATGAGCGGGCGGACGGTGTCGTCCGCCCCGGCTACGGGCTCCGCGGTTCCGCGCCAGTGCGCGAGGGCGGCGCCGCCGCCGAGGGAGAGGACGACGAGGGCCGCGCAGAGCAGGAGTAAGCGGGCGAGGGGGCGGCGGGCCGCCGGTTTTCGGCGGCCGCTGCCGGTACTACTGCTACTGCTACTCCTGCTACGACTGCGGCTGCCCACCAGAACGCCCCCCACTGTGAATCGCCGGCGTGTGCGAATCTCCGGGGTGCGCGAACGGAGCGGCCGAAGGCCCGCACCCCCTGTACAGATGGGGAATACGGGCCTTCGGTTCGTTTTGATCAGCCCAGTGTGTCGGCCGCGGTCTGCGAGGAGTCGCGCAGGAACGTCGTGCAGCGCTCGTACTCCTCCTGCTCGCCGATCGACCGCGCGGCGCGCGCGAGCGCGTGCAGCGCGCGCAGGAAGCCGCGGTTCGGCTCGTGCTCCCACGGCACCGGGCCGTGGCCCTTCCAGCCGCTGCGCCGCAGCGAGTCGAGGCCGCGGTGGTAGCCGGTGCGCGCGTAGGCGTACGACTCGACGACGCGGCCGTTCTCGAACGCGTCGTCGGCGAGCTGAGCCCAGGCCAGCGACGAGGTCGGGTACTTGGCTGCGACATCGGCGGGAGCCGCCCCGGTCGCGAGGAGCTCGCGCGGCCCGGGGTCGTCGGGCAGGTGGGTCGGGGCAGGTCCCCCGAGGAGGTTTTCATGGATGGACATGGGCTCCAGTGTCACAGGTCGGTGGGGAATCCGTGGAAGCGGTGCGGGTGGTGTGCGACGGCGGCGAACATCGTTGTCATGGGCAGGGGCAGGGGCACGGGCGGGCGCAAGGCCACGGGCGGGCGCAAGGCCATGGCGCTGGGAGCGGTCGTCGTCCTGGGCCTGGCGACGGGGTGCGGCGAACCGGGCGGCAAAGACGGACGCGACGAGGCCTGGCGCTCGCCGTCGGCCCCACCCTCGCTGTCTCCGTCCACCACGTCCGCACGGTCCTCGGCGCCCGCCACGTCCTCGCCCTCGGTGTCCTCCAGTCCCTCCGGAAGCGCTCCAGCGGGCTCAACGGCACCGGGCCCGACCACGACCACCGGTGCGGGCACGGGCGGTCCCGCGACGGGCGGCTCGGGCGGTTCCGGCGGCGGAGGCTCGGGCGACGGCGGCGGTACGAGCGGGAACGGCGGCGGCGGGGGCGGCGAACCCGGCCCGCCCACCGCGCCCCCGCCCCCGTCCCAGCAGGCCCCGGCGGGCGGCACGGACGGTTTCCCGTACGACGGCGACCTCTGTGGGGGCCACCACGGCCCGTACGTCCAGGTCCACAGCGGGTCCGGGACGGGTCGGACCGGCAGGCTCGTCATCCGCGAGGGGCATTTCACCTGCCACGGCAGGGACAGGGCGACCTGGACCACCTCCGGCGGGACGGCACGCCCGTTCCCGCTGAACGAGAACGCGCACATCACCGTCACCACGCCATTCGTGGCCGCCGGGCAGCGCGGGGCGATCAGCGCGAGCGAGTTCCTCACCAGGATCAATGCGTACGGGAGGAAGCAGACCCTGGTCTTCCACTACCAGACCGACCCTGAGCTCATCGTGATCCTCAACCAGATCGACCCGGCTCAGTACTGACCACGGCAGCCGCCTCCAGCGGCGGCGCCGACACCCCGCAGTTCATCCTGCACTCGGGGCGGGCAGGCGCCGCCTCGGCCAGCGGCTTCCGTACTGTCCACCAGGCGATCAGCGAGCCCACGACCAGTACCCCGGCACACATCGGCATCGCCCGCCGGAACGTCGCACCGAACTCCGCCGCCGAGCGGTACGCCTCCGGACCCATCCCGGCCAGCAGCGGCAGCGCGGCCACCGCGAGCAGACCGGCCGCGCGGGCCGCCGCGTTGTTGATGCCGCTCGCGAGCCCCGCCCGCGCGGTCTCGACGGAGGCCAGGACGGTCGCGGTCAGCGGCGCGACCAGGGTCACCATGCCCATGCCCATCACCACCATCGCGGGCAGCACATCACGTACGAACGAAGCGTTCTCGCCGACGCGCAGCATCAGCATCATGCCCGTCGCGCAGAGCAGCGGGCCGACGGTGAGCGGGATGCGCGGGCCGATCCGCTCCGCCAGCTCCCCTGATTTCGCCGAAAGCAGCAGCATCAGCACCGTGGTGGGCAGCAGTGCCAGACCGGCGCCGAGTGCCGAATAGCCGGCCACCACCTGGAGTTGCAGGGCGGTGAGGAAGAAGAACCCGCTGAAGGCTGCGTACACGCAGAGCGTGACGATATTGACCGCGGTGAACTGCCGGTTCGCGAAGATCGACAGTGGCAGCATCGGAGCGGGCCGCCGCCGCTCGACGAGTACGAAGGCCACCCCGACCAGAATGCCCGCGAGGCCCACCCACACCGCCGGCGCGATGAGCGCGTACGTCACCAGCGCCAGTGCCGCGGCTCCGATCACCGCGCCCAGCACATCGAAGCGGCCGTGGGCCTGCGGGTCGCGCGATTCCGGTACGTGCTTCAGCGCGACCGGCACACACAGCGCGGCCAGCGGCACATTGATCAGGAACACCCAGCGCCAGCCGGGCCCGTCGACCAGCCAGCCGCCGAGAAACGGCCCGACCGCCGCGCCGACGCCACCGAACCCCGACCACAGCCCCACCGCGCGGGCCCGGTCGTCCGGGTGGAAGCTCGCCTGGATCAGGGACAGCGACCCCGGCGTGAGCAGCGCCGCGCCGACGCCCTGCAGAGCGCGGGCACCCACCAGCACAAGGTCATTGGGCGCGAGGCCGCAGAGCAGCGAGCCGGCCGCGAACCAGACCACGCCGAACACGAAGATCTTCCGCCGCCCGAAGCGGTCGCCGAGCGCACCGCCGAGCAGGATCAGCCCGGCCAGCGTGAGCATGTAGGCGTTGATCGTCCACTGGAGGACCGCCATGTCGGCGTTGAGGTCCTCCCCGATGCGAGGCAGTGCGACATTGACGACGGTTGAGTCCAGCAGGGCCATGCTGGAGCCCAGCACCGTCGTCAGAACCACCCAGCGGCCGGTGGCCGTGGACAGCCTGATCAGGCCCGGAGCCTTCATCCCCGGGCCCGTCCCTTCCGGGCTCTGCTTCCCCGGGCCCATCCCCGCCGGGCCCTTCTGCCCCGAGTTCTTCTCTCCCGGACTTGACTCCCCCGGCCTGTTGTCCATACCCGGATCATCCCCGGGCCCGGCGCCTCAGGCCAGCCGGTGGAGGGCACGGATCAGAGCGTCCACGCCCTGCTCCGCCTTGGCACGGGGACAGCCGACGTTGAACCGCAGGAAACCGTCGGAGCCGTACGTCGTGCCCGGCATGATCGCGACCCTCTCGCGCTCGATCAGCTCCCGCTGCAGCGCCGCGTCGTCGACCCCGAGCGGCCGCAGATCGATCCAGGCCAGATAGCCCGCCTGCGGCGGCTGCCAGCGAAGTTCCGGAAACGCGGAGTCGAGCCGCTCGGCGACGAGGCGGAGATTCCCCGCCACATAGGCGTTGAGCCGGTCCAGCCACGGCCCGCCGTTCCGGTACGCGGCGATGTGCGCGGTCAGCGACAGTACGGCGGGCGAGGCGAGCCCCTCACCCGTCTGCATCCGGCGCAGGAACGCCGCATGGTCGTCCGGGTCGCCGATGATCCCGTACGAACCACTGAGCGCCGGGAAGTTGAAGGCCTTGGTGGCTGAGGTGATCAGCGCCCAGCGGCCCGTCCCGAACCGCGTCCACGGCAGATGCCGCCGCCCTTCGGGCACAAAGTCGGTGTGTACGAAGTCGGCATGGATCTCGTCGCTGATGACCGCGACGTCGTACGCCTCCGCGAGCCGCGCGAACTCCTTCAGCTCGGCCTCCGTCCACACCGTGCCGGTCGGGTTGTGGGGCGAGCAGAGCACCAGCACCTTGCTGTCCGGGCGCGCGAGCTGCCGCTCCAGGGCCACCGGGTCGCCGAGCGGCGCACCGCGCAGCTCCCGCCCGAGGCCCGATATCGCCTTCAGGAAACCGTCGTAGGTCGGGGTGTGGACGACCACGCCGTCGCCCGGTCCGGTCCACATCCGCAGCAGTTGCGAGAGCTGGTTGAGCACGGAGGGCCCGTACACGATCCGGTCGGTGTCGATGTCGGTGCCGTAGCGGCCGGCGAACCAGTCACGTATCGCGGACAGGAAATCCTCGTGACGCCAGTCGGTGTAGCCGAAGATCCCGTGCTCGATACGCCGCTTCAGCGCGTCGAGCACCTCGGGCGGGGACGCGAAGTCCATGTCGGAGATGGTGAAGGGCAACAGCCCGTCCCTGCCGAACCGGTCCGCGACGCCGTCCCACTGCACGGACCAGGTGCCGTGCCGGTCGACGGGGGTGTCGAAGTCATAGCTCACGGTGAGTCCTCCCCGGACATGCCGCAGGCCCGGCACCCCGGGAAGGGGTGCCGGGCCCGGCGTACGGATGGCGCTTTTCGGGCTGTCGGCCGTGGCCGCTCGCCCGAGCCGTTTACTTGAGCTTGCTGCCCGCGGAGCGCAGGGCGGCACAGGCCTCGCCGACACGCTTGGCCATACCGGCCTCGGCCGCCTTGCCCCAGGTGCGCGGGTCGTAGGTCTTCTTGGAGCCGACCTCGCCGTCGACCTTCAGCACACCGTCGTAGTTCTTGAACATGTGGTCCGCGACGGGGCGGGTGAAGGCGTACTGGGTGTCGGTGTCGAGGTTCATCTTCACGACGCCGTTCTCCAGCGCGGTGGCGATCTCCTCGGCCGTCGAGCCGGAGCCGCCGTGGAAGACGAAGTCGAACGGCTGGCTTCCGGGCTTCAGGCCGTACTTCTCGCTGACACCCTGCTGCAGGTCCTTCAGCAGCTCGGGGCGCAGGACGACGTTGCCCGGCTTGTAGACGCCGTGGACGTTGCCGAACGAGGCGGCAAGCAGGTAGCGGCCCTTCTCGGCCAGACCGAGCGCCTCCGCGGTGCGCAGCGCGTCCTCGACCGTGGTGTACAGCTCGTCGTTGATCTCGTGGGTGACGCCGTCCTCCTCACCGCCGGTCGGGGTGATCTCGACCTCGAGGATGATCTTGGCGGCGGCAGCCTGTACGAGCAGTTCCTGGGCGATGGCCAGGTTGTCGGCGAGGGTCTCGGCCGAGCCGTCCCACATGTGGGACTGGAACAGCGGGTTGCCGCCGGCCTTGACGCGCTCGGCGGAGATCGCCAGCAGCGGACGGACATAGCCGTCCAGCTTGTCCTTCGGGCAGTGGTCGGTGTGCAGAGCGACGTTGATGTCGTACTTCTCGGCGACGATGTGCGCGAACTCGGCCAGCGCGACCGCGCCGGTGACCATGTCCTTCTTGTACTGGCCGCCCAGGAACTCGGCCCCACCGGTGGAGATCTGGACGATGCCGTCGCTCTCGGCCTCCGCGAAGCCGCGCAGTGCAGCGTGCAGGGTCTGGGACGAGGTCACGTTGATGGCCGGGTAGGCGAACTTGCCTGCCTTCGCCCGGTCGAGCATCTCGTTGTAGACCTCGGGAGTCGCGATGGGCATATGTCCGCTCCTTGTGATGTGCGGGTATGTGGTGCTTGGCCCTGACCTGGGGGCGACGTCATCGTCGGCGCCCATCTTTCCAGACTCTGGGCGCAGCTCCACCCTGCGTGGGTCACCGACCTGCGCGAGGCGCGCCCCGTTTCACGTGAAACAGCACGCGCCTCGACGTCATCGCAGGTCAGAGCCTTTCTCGGGACCTAGGTCACGAGTCGGCGAAGGAGGTCAGGCGAGACCGAGTTCGTCGAGCGAGTACGCATTGACATAGGGAAGGCCTGCCGCGGCGATGGCCGGAGCCGCGCCGCGCTCCACGATGACGGCGACCGCGACGACCTCGCCGCCGGCCTCCCGTACCGCCTCGACGGCGGTCAGCGGGGAACCGCCGGTGGTCGAGACATCCTCGACGACCAGGCAGCGACGGCCCTTGACGTCAGTGCCCTCGATCCGGCGCTGCATACCGTGCGCCTTGCCCGTCTTGCGTACGACAAATGCGTCGAGCCGCTGCCCGCGCGCCGCCGATGCATGCAGCATCGACGTCGCCACCGGGTCGGCGCCGAGCGTCAGACCGCCCACGCAGTCGTAGTCCAGCTCGGCGGTGGCATCGAGCATCACCTGGCCGACCAGCGGCGCGGCCTCGCCGTCCAGCGTGATGCGGCGCAGGTCGATGTACCAGTCGGCCTCAAGACCCGAGGAGAGGGTCACTTTGCCGTGCACCACGGCCTTGTCCTTGATCTGCTGGAGCAGCTCAGCACGTACGTCAGTCATGCCCATGAGCTTAAAGGCGGTGCCAGGTCCAGGTGGTCGCGATCTCCAGCGGTTCGATCGGGGTGACCAGCTGCGGGTGGGTGTTGAGACCGTTCGGCGGGCCCGACTGCGGTTCCACACAGATGGCCTCGTCCTGCTCGTCGTAGACGACGACCCACTCGGCGCGACTGGTGACCGTGAGCTCCAGCTGCTCCGGCCAGGTGAGCGTGACCGAGACACCGTCGGGCATCCCGAAGCAGTCGTCCCACGGGCCGGGCAGCGGCGCGATGCGCCGACCGGTCGGCAGATGGTCGGAGCCACGCTCCTCCTGCCACCCGGGCGTGAAGTCGATCCGCGCGTCCTCACCGGTGCCGAGGTTGCGCAGGAACCACGGGTGCCAGCCGGCCTGGGCCGGGAAGGACGTCCCGTACGTCTCGACGCCCATGGTGAGTGTCAGCGAGTCCCCGGCCAGCTCGAAGGCCTGAGTGACGCGTCCGGTGTACGGCCAGGGGTCGGCGAGGTCGTAGGTGAAGGCAGCCGTGCTCTTGTCCGCGCGGGCGGTGTGCCAGGCGGTGTCGCGGCCCGTGCCGTGGATGGCGTGCGGCGGTGAGTTGAGCGGCAGTTGATGGCGTACGTCTCCATTGCTGAACCGGCCGTTCCCGACACGGCCGCACCAGGGGACCATCGGGAACGAGCCGTACCGCTCACCCTGGCGCAGCACCTCGGTGCCGCCGATGCGCAGGCTCGCGACGCGGCAGCCGTTCTGCGGATGCACGGTCAACTCGACGTCTCCGGCGGCCAGCCGGATGTTCTCTTCGCTGCTACTCACACGACGACAGTACTGGCGACCGACGGCTACTTGCGGCGCCGCAGCACTCGTCCGACAACGACCGCGGAGGCGAGCGCGAGGGCCGCGGCGGGAGCGAGCCAGCGAAGGGTGGCACCGGCGGTGCCCGCGTCGGGCGCCGGCGTAGGTGCGTAGCGGCCGCGCGGCGGGGCGTGGTCGACCTCTTCGGCGCTGCGCCCGATCATGGTGCGGCGGGCGTGCGCGGCTTCGGCGGGCGGTTCGTCGGGGACGGCGGAGACCTCCTGCCGCTCCGGTGCTCCGGATGCGCCCGGCACCTCCGATACGCCCGCCACCTCCGATACGTCAGGTGCCTCCGGCACATCGGAGACCTCTGGCACATCGGGCACGTCAGGCGCGTCCGTTGCGCCGAACTGCTCCTCGGCTACCGGGTCGAGCGACGGCGGCGGCACCGGTGCGTCGAACACGGACGGCTTCCTGGCGTCCGCGGGGGCTTCGGTCTCCGCGGGGGCTTCGCCGCCGTCGACCGGCTGTTCCAGCTCTTCCGGTGTCGGCTCCGCCGTCAGTGCGATCCGGTCGGCGAACCGGTCCAGCAGCCGGTGCGCGGCCGATGCCGTCGCCGAGTCGGCCAGCTCCGCCAGCCGTCCCTCTGCGCTGGACGTACCGGTGAAGCTGAGCCTCGTACCGCCGTCGGTGGGTTCGGTGCGGATCGTCAGGGTCACCTTGGCCGAACCGGTGCCGCGTGCCTCCACGCCCTCGCCCTCGACCGCGAAGGTGTCGCCCTGCTCGACGATGCGCAGGGTGCCGCGGTAAGTGATCGTGTGCCCGCCGATCCGGATCTTCAGCCGCCCGGAGAGCGGGCCTGCCGAGTCGGCCGCGGCCTGCTGGAGCCCGGGGACGCAGCGGGCGACCCGCGCGGGGTCCCGCAGCGCCTGTCGGAGGGTCTCTGCCGGAAGCGGAACGAACACCTCATGCTCCATGGAAGCCGAGCCTACCCAGGCGGGAGCGCCACGTCAGCGTTTCGGTCCGTGTACCGCGCAGTCCGTACTCAGTCTGTGTACCGCGGGTGCACCAACGTCGACGGCGGTAGGGCAGGCAGCCTGGTCCGCTCGGCGGCACGCACCCCCGCCGCGAGCGCGGACGGGCCGAGCGCCCGCAGCCGCGGTACTCCGGTGTCGAGTCCGAGCCGCGGGACCCGGCCCGCGGCGGCGAGCAGGAACCCCCAGTCGTGCGGCGCGGCGGCAGTGCCCGTCGCCCGGTCCGGGCCCGCGGCGAAGCCCGAGAACCGGCCGCCCGCGCTGTACGGCCGGGTGCCGAACCCGGCCGCGCGCAGCGTCGCGTCGATCGTCCAGAAGGTGTGCGGACGGGAGGCCGGCGGCCCCGCATGGACGACCAGCCGCCCACCGTCCGCGAGGACCCGTGCGGCGAGCCCGTAGAACTCCTGGGAGTACAGCTTGGTGCTGGGAGTGATGCCCGGGTCGGGGAGGTCCGAGATCACCACGTCGTACGTCCCCCGGGGTGCGCGCAGCCAGGAGAAGGCGTCCGCGGTGACGACCCGCACCCGCGGATCCTGATAGGCGTGGGCGTTCAGCGTGGAGAGCGCCGGGTCCGTGCGCGCCAGCCGGACGACGCCGGCATCCAGTTCGACGACGGTCACCGACCGGACATCCGGATAGCGCAGCGCCTCACGCGCCGCCAGCCCGTCGCCGCCGCCCAGGATCAGTACGCGCGCGTGCGGCCCGCGCATCGCCGGGTGGACCAGCGCCTCGTGGTACCGGTACTCGTCGCGCCCGCTTACCCGCAGCCGGCCGTCCAGGAAGAGGTCCGGCGGCCCCGACCGGCCGCCGGTGAGCACGACTTCCTGTACGTCGGTGTGGACGGCGACCCGCACCTGATGCCCGTAGACCGCGCTGCGCGCGGCGCGCTCGAAGTCGTCGACCAGGACCGCCGCGGTCGCAAGCACCGCCAGCACCGTCACATTGGCGACCAGCAGCCACCATCGGGAACGGGCCGTCAGATCGCGGCGGAAGAGCCACAGCACGAGCAGTCCGCCTGCCACCGCGTTGACGGCTCCCGTCAACAGCGCGCCCATGAGCTGCCCAAGCCAGGGCAGCAGCAGAAACGGGAAGGCGAGCCCGCCGACGAGGGCGCCCACATAGTCGGCGGCGAACAGATCGGCCACCGTGCCCTCCGCGTCGCGCCTGGAGATGCGCTGGATCAGGGACATCAGCAGCGGGATCTCGGCGCCGATCAGCACACCGATGGCCAGGGAGAACAGGACCAGCACGAACCGGGACTCGCCGATCCAGGCGAAGAAGGCGTACAGCACCATGGCCGAACAGCCGCCGATCATGGCCAGCGCGGCCTCCAGCAGACCGAAGCCGACCGCGGCCCGGCAGCGCAGTCGCTTGGCGAGCAGCGAGCCGACACCCATCGCGAAGACCATCACCGAAAGGACGACGGACGCCTGGGTGACGGAATCGCCGATCAAGTACGAGGCGAGGGCGACCAGTTCGAGCTCGTAGACCAGTCCGCAGGCGGCGCAGACGAAGACCGCGACCAGCACCAGATACCGTCCGGCGTCCGGGCGGACGGGCAGCCGCAGCACGCTCTGGGGCACTGAGGTCGGCTGCTGGTCGATCATGTTCGTAACGCTACGTCGCGGCGCACGTGCGCTGTGTCACCCACAAGAGTGTAACTACAGCGCGGCCGGCATACGGACGCCAACGCGCGTACGGGTGACAACGAGACGACCCTCCTGCGGATAGGCGTGCCAGGTGCGCCACCGCACCTGGCCCTCGATCCGCTGCGCCAGCATCGCGGTGAACGCGTGCGGCGACCCGGGAAAGGTGCCGGCCAGTCCGTTCGGGTGGTCGGCGACCAGCGCGAGCAGCTCCTGCGCACGACCCGCGAACGACCCCTCCGTGAGCGTTTCGACGTGGGCCGCGAACTCGTACTCCCAGTCGCCGAGCCGTTTGGCCACCCCGAGCGGCAGCGGAGTGCTGCTGCCGCGCATACAGGCGACGGTCTCGGAGCAGCTGCCCCGCTCCTCCTCGAGCAGCACTTGATGGGAGGCGCCCAGCAGTCTCAACTGCAGTTTCGCTCCTGAGAGTTCGAGGTCGAGGACGGCCAGGGCAGGGAGCGGCTCGCGTCCCAACGCCCAGGCGAGGTCGTCGGCACTGGTATCGGAATAGGCGGTCTTGAGGGTCGTGAGCATGGGTCGGCTCCGCAAACACGCTTCGACAGGTGGACACGTGGACCGGGGGCGCCCCGGAGGGGGGAAGGTCAGAAAGTGGGGGAACGCCTGCTCGGGTCCACATGAGGTCCGAGGGCTGGATGGTTCCAATAGGTTCCAACAGCGAGGGAATCATGAACTGCGCGGCACCCACAGCGCTTTTACCCAACTTGGTTGGGTTTCCATCCCCTCGGGGGCCCTACAGTTCAACTGTTCAACAAAAAAGGTCGACATGGCCGACGCGGCGATCCGCAAAACGACCCGCGCGGCGGCCGACTGAGCAGTCAACAAGAAGGCACCCGACGGGAGTTCACCCGCCGGGTGCCTTCAGTGGTCGCGGACCGGCTGCCCCGTGTCAGCTGCCTCCGCCACCGCATCCGCCACCGCCGCAGGACGAGGAACCGCCGCACGACGAGGAACCGCCACAGGACGAAGAGCCGCCGCAGGACGAAGAGCCCCCGTCAGCGCCACCCGCCCACCAGCTGCCACCGCTGCCCCCGGCCCCGCTGCGCCGACGGCCCTTGCCCGTCCTGCCCCGGTTGGCTTTCTTCGCCTTCGCCCTGCCGGCGACGACCACGGCGAACACGAAGACGACCATCAGAATCCCGAAGAAAGCTGCCACTGCTCTCACCGTCCTTCCATCCCCCGAAGCGAGCCCCCCGCGTCTTTGCGTGACCGCTTCTTGTGTGAGACGGGGATGCCCCCGGCTGTGAGAACCCAAAGCAGACTTGAGCAACTCCAGAGCTTCGGCACGACGAACTACGCGGAGATGCCGGCGCCGGCCGTACGGACCGGGTTCGATCAGCCTCGGCCAGGGCTTCCCCGACACGGACGGCCGGAAGGAGATCAGGGAGGCGGCGTTACGGGCGCTGCGCGACGGCCGCGGCCACCAGTACCCGCCGGGTCCCGGAGATCGACGTCCCAGGGCACATGAGCGATTGTGCAGTGCGTACGGGCGCCCGCTCCGGCTGCGTCACATGCCGCGGCGCTGCTCTTGGACGGTCTTCATGAGGTCCTCCATGGCGGTCTGTGTTTCGCGGTCACGCGCGTCGTCGATCGCTTCGAGAGCGGCGGCCGCTGCCTCACGAATGTGGTGGGGCAGCCCATCGGCGGCCGTGAGTTGGTAGGCGGCTTTGCGGCGCGCCCTGCGCTCGGCGGTGTCTACCGCGCCGGCGCCGGACAGCGGAAAGACGGAAGCCCTGTACGCGGATATCTCCAGCACCATCATGTCCGCGATTCCATCGGCGTACCCGAGCGCGGCGGCCTTTCCCCGTCCTTCCCGAATGGTTGCGATCATTTGACGGCGGGACAGGACCATGGCCAGGACTGCGCCGCCTCCCAGGGAAAGGGCGCAGGTGACGGCGAGGAACGGCCCTCCCCAGGCGAAGCCTGCGAGTGCTCCGGGGCCCGCGACCGCGATGGTCCATCCGGCCACTGTCCGGGAGCTCATTTGCTCGGGTGTGGTGTCCATGGTGGGAGTCTCCCGGCCGGGCGACGAGCGCCTGTTCAGTTGATGACGGCGGTGGCTTCGATCTCGACCAGGTGCTCGGGTACATCCAGTGCCGCGACGCCGAGCAGCGTGGCCGGCGGTACCGGCGTGACGCCGAGCTTCGCGGTCGCCCGGGTGATCCCGTCCAGGAGCAGGGGCATCTTGCCGGGGGTCCAGTCGACGACGTAGACGGTCAGTTTCGCCACGTCGTCGAAGGAGCCGCCGATCCCCGCCAGGGCGGTGGCGATGTTGAGGTAGCACTGCTCGACCTGGGCGGCGAGGTCGCCTTCTCCGACCGTGACACCGTCGACGCCCCAGGCGACCTGCCCGGCGATGAAGACCAGCTTCGACCCGGTCGCGATCGACACCTGCCGGTAGGCGTCGATCTCCGGCAATCCGTTGGGGTTCACCAGGGTGATGGTCATGCTGCGTGCCTCCTTGTCATGAGAGCGCGCGGGCTCGCTTCCACCCAGCCACGACGCAGGTGCTCTCTTGTGGTTACTCAGAAACCGTAGGAGAGTGGCCGCTGACATGGAAGAACGCACTTTTCAGTGACTGGGGAACCATATGGTGACCAAGCAGTTCACGGGCTCGCCCGACGAAGCGGACCTGAGGCGGGCGGACTCTCTGGCGCGGGAGATCTTCTCGGACGTCGCCAACAAGTGGGCGCTCCTGATCATCGAGTCTCTCGGTGAACGCACCCTGCGCTTCGGCGAGCTGCGGAACGAGATCGGGGGCGTCAGCCACAAGATGCTCACCCAGAACCTGCGCATGCTGGAGCGCAACGGCCTGGTCGAGCGGACGGTGCACCCCGTCGTGCCGCCGCGGGTCGAGTACACCCTCACCGAGCCGGGCCAGGCCCTGCGGGTGACGATCGACGGACTGTGCGACTGGACCCACCGGTACCTCGGTCACATCGAGGCCTCCCGCCACCGCTTCGACGCCTGACGGGTTGACCAACGGCGGCCACCGCTCGGACCGCTGGGCCGTGTCGTTGGGATCATCACGGGGCCGTTCCACCGGCTGCGGCACCGCCGCGTGGTCGACAGAAGCAACCTGTCCGGGTGTGCGGCGGTCCTACCGAGCGTCGGGCTCAGAGGATCAGCCTCTGTCGACTCGTACTAGTAGACCGACTGGAGAGGGCGCACTCCATGGTGCTGGATCCCAACTTCTGCCTGGACGTTCCGGAGGGATTCGACGATTCGGACGCTGAGACTGGGGTGCACCCCATCGCCAGGAAGCTGTTCCCCGCCACAACTGCCGCGGAAGCCTTCAGGAAAGCCCATGAGTGGGTGCGGGAACACAGAATCCGACTGTCGGACGTGTCGTGGGACTTCTTCCACGACGAGGACCAGCCCTACTGCCTGAGCATCTATTTCACGTTCGAGCTGGATCCCGAAGACGCCTGATCCACCTCGCAGCCGACCACTGGGACGGCCCCGCACCAGTGATGCGCATCGGTGGCGACGGTGCTGCAGCCCTTGACCGCCGCACACCAACCTGCCCGACGACGATGAGTCGGGAACGCTTCAACAGTCGGCGGCCATCACGCTCGGATGCCGGGAAGTTCTGACCACGAATCCAAGCACCGGCCACGGTCAGCGCGTGCCGGCCAGCTGTACAACTGCTTTACGGATCGACTCCTCGCGCTTGCAGAACGAGAAGCGGACCAGCCAGGCCGGAGCGTTCACGTTGAGGTAGAACGCCGATGTGGGGATGGCCACCACACCAGCGCGCTCCGGCAGGTCCCGGCAGAACCGGACGCCGTCCGAGTAGCCCCACGGCCGCACATCCGCCTGCACGAAGTAGCCGGCATCCGCACGGAAGGGCCGCAGTCCAGCTTCTGCCAGGCCGGCGCTCAACAGGTCCCGGTTCCGGCGCAGAGTGTCCCGAAGACCCGCCGCCCACTCCTCCACCGAGTCGAGCGCGTGCGCCAGCGCTTCCTGGTACGGAGTCCCCGAGGCGTACGTCAGGAACTGCTTCGCCGCGCCCACCGCGGCGACGAGCGGAGCGGGTCCACAGACCCAACCAACCTTCCAGCCCGTTGTGTTGAAGGTCTTGCCCGCCGAGGAGATGACCACCGTCCGTTCCTGCATCTCCGGCAGAGCAGCGATGGGCAGATGGCGCGCGCCATCGTTGTAGACGAGGTGTTCGTAGACCTCATCCGTGATGACCGTCAGCGAGTGCTCACGGCACACATCTGCGATGGCTTCCAACTCCGCGGCCTTGAAGACCATGCCCGTGGGGTTGTGCGGCGTGTTCAGGATCAGTACCCGGGTACGCGGGGATACGGCCGCACGCAACGCGTCAGCGTCGAGGGCGAAACCGTCGCCGTCGAGGACCAGAGGGACGGCGACCAGGCGGGCCCCGGCGAGCCGGGTATCCGCCGCGTACGCGTCGTAGCAGGGGTCGAAGGCAATGACCTCGTCACCCGGGTCGCAGAGCGCCAGGAGGGCCGCGGCGAGGGCTTCCGTCGCGCCCGTGGTGACCAGCACCTCGCCCTGAGGCTGGTATTCGAGGCCGTACCGGCGCAGCTGGTGAGCGGCGACAGCCTCTCGGAGTGCTGGGAACCCATGAGCCGGCGGGTACTGGTTGCTGCCCGCGAGCACGGCATCCGCCACGTCCTTGAGCAGTGCGGGCGGGCTGTCCAGCTCAGGCACCCCTTGCCCAAGGTTCACGGCCCCGGTGCTCCGCGCCAGCTCCGTCATCTCCGTGAAGATCGACGTGCCCATTCCGTGCACCCGAGCCGCAGGGCTCCACCCTGCCGAGCCCACTACGCCGCGCGTGTCAGCCGTCCCCGCCGTGTTCATGCGATCCCGCTTTCCCGAGTCCATCAACCTAGGAGATTCGGCCCTCACGATAGGCACGACGCGCAGCACCGGCCTATCGGTGAGCATGTTCAAGCCTTCACCGGAGCGTCTGACCAGCGAAACTCCGATGTGTATGAACAAGGATCGACCTGGCACACGGCGCCTCCCGAGCTGGTCACCGCGGTCCGCTCGGCGAAGCAGTTCCCGACGTACGTGTCGGCGGGGCCGTTCCAGTACGCGGTGGCCGAGGCGCTGCGGCTGCCGGACGCGTACTCCGAGGAGCTGCGGGACGGCCTGCGGGCCAAGCGGGATCTGCTGAGCGCGGGTCTGGTGGATGCCGGTTTCGAGGTCTACCGCCCGGCGGGCACGTACTTCGTCACTACCGGCATCCGGTCCCTGGGCGAGGACGACGGCTTCGCCTTCTGCAGGTCGCTGCCGGAGCGGTGCGGGGTCGTCGCCATCCCGAACGCCGTCTTCCACGACCACCGCGACCAGGGCGCGCCGACCGTCCGATTCGCGTTCTGCAAGCGGGAGTCGGTGCTCCAGGAGGCGGTGACCCGCCTCAAGGGGCTCGCTAGCGGCTGAGCGGCCCGCTGTCACGGGTGACACGCGCACCTTCAGCCGACCGGGTAGGAACCGGCTCCGTCTGCTGCGCAGCACTCGCGCGCGCGCCCCGGGCGGCACAAGGTCGGTTTGACCGACCCCCTGTGCGCGCCCGGAGGTGCACCCTGTCCGCCGAGACTCTCGACAGCACAGCGGCGGCGGGTGCCAGGCCCGTTTCCCGCCGGCGCGCCGCGCTGCTGAGGGCAGTCCCCGCGCTGGGGCTGTTCGCGGTGGCGCGGCTGGCCGGGCTGCTGGTGATGGCCGGCTGGGCCTGGCACATCGGGCGCTCGCCCCGGATGCTGCTGGCTCGTACCTGGGACTCCGACTGGTACATGCTGATCGCCGAGCACGGCTACGGCCGCATCCTGAGCTGGCCGGACGGCTCGGTCCAGAGCGATCTGGCGTTCTTCCCGCTCTACCCGGGGCTGCTGCGCGCGGTGACGACCGTGCTGCCCGTGACCAGCGGCACCGCCGGGCTGCTGCTCTCCTGGTCCGCTGCCGCGGCGGCCGCCCTGGGCATCTACGCGGTCGTCGAGCGGCTGCACGGACGGCGCGTCGCGACCACGGCGGTCCTGCTCTGGGGCCTGCTTCCGCACTCGATCGTGCTCTCCATGGCGTACACGGAGCCGGTGCTCACCGCCTTCGCCGCCTGGTCGCTGTACGCGCTGCTCACCCGCCGCTGGGTGTGGGCGGGCACGCTGGCGACACTCGCCGGGCTCTCCAGGCCCAACGGGATCGCGGTGGCCGCGGCGGTGCTCGCGGTGGCGGTGTACGAGGTGTCCAAGGCGTACCGGCGGGGCGGGCGCCCGGGGTGGCGGATCTGGACGGGCGCGGCCGTGGCGCCGCTCGGCTGGTGCGGCTATGTGCTCTTCGTCGGTTTCCGTACGGGCGACCCGCTGCGCGGGTACTTCGCCGTGCAGCGCGGCTGGAACTCCCGCTTCGACTTCGGGATCGGAGCGCTGAAGGTGGTGCGCGACATCGTGCTGCGCCCGGCGATGTTCCCTCCCGTGCTGTCGCTGCTGGTCGTCGCGGCGGCGGTGCTGCTGTTCGTGCTCTTCGCGCTGGAGCGGCCGCCGTTGGCCGTATTCGTCTACGCCCTCGTGCTGGTGCTGATCACGGTCGGCGGCTCCGGCTTCTTCGAGTCCAAGCCGCGTTTTCTGCTGCCGGCCTTTCCGCTGCTGCTGCCGGTGGCCCGCGCCATGACAAAAGCCCGGCCGAGGGCGGCGGTCGTGGTGACCGTCGCGCTGGCCGGGCTGTCGTTCGCCTACGGGACGTATCTGGTGACACTGTCCCCGTTGGCGCCGTAGCCGGTGTGCCGGGGCCGCTCAGGCCTCGTCGGCGGGCTTCTCGTCGGCGGGCTTCTCGTCGGCTGCCTTCTCGTCCGCCGGCTCCAGGCCGAGCTGCTCCACGAGCCACTTGTCGAACTCGATCGAGGCCCGGACCCAGCTGACCGTCGACGACACGAAGTGCTCCAGGCTGACGCCCATGCCGATCAGCATCTGCGTCTCGCCGATGAGGCGGACCGTGCTGGGGGCGTCCTCCTCCTCGTCGTGGATGTGCGTGTAGACCTTCGGCCACAGGGTGCGACGGTTCCAGTCGTCGATCGCATCGAGGAGCTTGGGCTTGTCCTCAAGGGCGTGCGGACGGTCGTAGAAGGTCCGCACCGAGAAGACCTGCTGGTCCTCCTCGCCACGGAACATGAAGTACGTGCGGAATTCCTCCCACGGCGCGGCGAGGTCGCCCTCGTCGTCGACGACGTACTTGAGCTCCATCTGATCGAGGAGCTGCTTGACCAGGTCCTGATCGGGAACGACGGGGCCCGCCGGTCCTGCGGCCTGCGGCTGGGGCTGGCCCCCGAAATTAGGAATCGAGGACGGATCGATGGTCACCGTGTATTTCCCTTCGTACGGTTCCCGCCATCCTCTCCCATGCCTGGCGGGGCATGGCAACCCCCGACTCGCCCGATCCGCTGCGGGCTGACATTTCCGGCCGGGCCTTTCCCCTGCCTGCGCCTTCCCGTGCCCCCGATGAGGGGATACGTGGTGGCGTGGGGTCGCAGACCCCCGGGCCCCACGGCGGGGCCGGGGGCGGCTGTACCCCATGGGGGAAGAGCGAGGCGGGGAGACGAACCCCGCACCGCGTCAGCCCCATACTGCACGCGATCAGGCCGCTCCCGCCCCGCCCACGATCAGGCCGCTCCTACGCTGCCCGCGATCAGGCCGCTCCCGCCTTTCCCACGATCAGCCCGTTCTCGAAGCGGTCCACCCGGACCGTGTCGCCGTCCGTGACCTCGCCCGCGAGGATCTCCTTCGCGAGGCGGTCACCGATCGCCGTCTGCACCAGACGTCGCAGCGGGCGCGCCCCATACGCCGGGTCGTTGCCCTCGTCCGCCAGCCAGTCGAGCGCCGCCGGGGTGACCTCCAGCGTGAGCCTGCGCTCGGCGAGGCGCTGCGCGAGGCGGTCGATCTGGAGCTTCGCGATGTGCGCGAGCTCATCGCGGGACAGCGCCGAGAAGACCACCAGGTCGTCCAGCCGGTTCAGGAACTCCGGCTTGAAGGAGACCCGGACCACCTCCAGGACCTGCTCCCGCTTCTCCTCCTCCGAGGTGAGCGGCTCGACCAGGTACTGGCTGCCGAGGTTCGACGTCAGGACCAGGATCGTGTTGCGGAAATCCACCGTGCGGCCCTGTCCGTCCGTCAGCCGGCCGTCGTCGAGGACCTGGAGCAGGATGTCGAACACCTCGGGATGCGCCTTCTCCACCTCGTCGAGCAGCACGACGGAGTACGGACGCCGCCGCACGGCCTCGGTGAGCTGGCCGCCCTCCTCGTAGCCGACGTACCCCGGAGGCGCACCGACCAGCCGGGCCACGGAGTGCTTCTCCCCGTACTCGCTCATGTCGATGCGGACCATCGCCCGCTCGTCGTCGAACAGGAAGTCCGCGAGGGCCTTCGCCAGCTCGGTCTTGCCGACGCCGGTGGGGCCGAGGAAGAGGAACGAGCCGGTCGGCCGGTCCGGGTCGGCGATCCCGGCCCGGGTACGCCGGACCGCGTCGGAGACCGCCCGCACCGCCTCGGTCTGACCGATCAGCCGCCTGCCCAGCTCCTGCTCCATGCGCAGCAGCTTCTGCGTCTCGCCCTCGAGCAGCCGCCCGGCCGGGATCCCGGTCCAGGAGCCGACCACATCCGCGATGTCGTCCGGGCCGACCTCCTCCTTGACCATGGTGTCCTTGGCCGCTTCCTGCTCGGCCTCCGCCGCCTCCTCCAACTCTCGTTCCACGCCCGGGATTTCCCCGTACAGCAGCTTGGACGCGGTGTCGAAGTCGCCGTCACGCTGGGCCCGCTCGGCCTGACCGCGCAGGTCGTCGAGCCTCTCCTTCAGCCCACCGACGCGGTTGAGGCCCTCCTTCTCCTTCTCCCAGCGCGCGGTGAGGCCGCGCAGTTCCTCCTCCTTGTCGGCGAGGTCGCGGCGCAGCTTCTCCAGGCGCTGCCTGGAGCCCGGGTCGGTCTCGTTCTTGAGAGCGAGCTCCTCCATCTTCAACCGGTCGACCGAGCGCTGGAGTTCATCGATCTCGACGGGCGAGGAGTCGATCTCCATACGGAGCCGGGAGGCGGCTTCGTCGACCAGGTCGATGGCCTTGTCCGGCAGGAAACGCGAGGTGATGTACCGGTCCGAGAGCGTCGCGGCGGCAACCAGTGCCGAGTCCGCGATCTGCACCTTGTGGTGCGCCTCGTACCGGCCCTTGAGCCCTCGCAGGATCGCGATCGTGTCCTCCACGGACGGCTCGGCGACCAGCACCTGCTGGAAACGCCGCTCCAGCGCGGGGTCCTTCTCGATCCGCTCCCGGTACTCGTCGAGCGTCGTCGCGCCGACCATGCGCAACTCTCCGCGCGCCAGCATCGGTTTGAGCATGTTGCCCGCGTCCATGGAGGAGTCGCCGCCCGCGCCGGCGCCCACGACGGTGTGCAGTTCGTCGATGAAGGTGATGATCTGGCCGTCGCTCTGCTTGATCTCGGAGAGGACGGTCTTCAGCCGCTCCTCGAACTCACCGCGGTACTTCGCGCCGGCAACCATCGCGCTGAGGTCGAGCGAGACCAGCCGCTTGTTCCTGAGCGACTCGGGCACATCGCCCTTCACGATCCGCTGCGCGAGACCTTCGACGACGGCGGTCTTGCCGACGCCGGGCTCACCGATGAGGACGGGGTTGTTCTTCGTACGCCGCGAGAGCACCTGCACCACGCGGCGGATCTCCTGGTCCCGGCCGATGACCGGGTCGAGCTTGCCCTCACGGGCCGCGGCGGTGAAGTCCGTACCGAACTTCTCCAGCGCCTTGTACTGCCCCTCGGGGTCGGCTGTGGTCACCCTGCGCCCTCCCCTCGCCGTCTCGAACGCGGCCAGCAGCTTCTTCGCCGTGGCCCCCTGCTGGTCCAGCACCTCCCCGGTCTGGCCGCCCTTGGCGGCGATACCGATGAGGAGGTGCTCGGTGGAGATGTAGTCGTCCCCGAGCTCCTTGGCCCGCTGTGCGGCGTCGGCGATGACGGCGAGCAGCTCCCTGTTGGGCTGCGGCGGCGCGACGGTGGACCCGGTCACGCTGGGCTGCGCGGCCAGCAGCCGCTCCGCCCCGGACCGCACGGCTGCCTGGTCGGCCTCGGCCGCGGCCAGCAGATCGGTGATGTTCTCGTTGTCCTGGCCCGCGAGCAGCGCGAGCAGCAGATGCGTGGGGGTCAGATCGGGGTGCCCCTCGGACACGGCCCGGGTGGTGGCGGCGTTGATCGCATCCCGGCTCTTGTTGGTCAGCTCGGCGTCCACTGCGGTCTCTCCTCCTCGCTCAAGGGCTCTTCCGTCAACACTGACTCATTCATCCTGCACAAAGTTGAGTCTACTTCACTCAAGCAGGGAGCAGGCGATGCCGACGCGACCGGTTGCCGTCACAATTACCCTGCAGAGCATGGCCATCGACGTACGCAACCCAGGTCCCGAATACCTCGCGTTCTGGCGTGAATACCATCTGTGCACGCTCACCACACAGCGTCCGGACGGCAGCCCGCACGTCGTGCCGGTGGGCGTGACATACGACCCCGGGGCCGGGCTCGCCCGCATCATCACCAACAAGAGCAGCACGAAGGTGGCCAACATCCTGGCCGCGGACCGCCAGGGCGGGGCGCGCGTGGCCGTCTGCCAGGTCCACCGGGGGCGCTGGGCGACGCTGGAGGGGCTGGCGACCGTACGCACGGAGCCGGAGCTCATCGAGGACGCGGTACGGCGCTACGCGGAGCGCTACGAGCGCATCCCGGCGCCCAACCCGGACCGGGTGCTCATCGAAATCGCCCTGGACCGGGCGATGGGACGCGGCTGACGGACGCGGCCGAAGCCGGCCGTCCCGCCTCCGCGCGGGACACAGCTCCGTGCGGGAAATGCACAGCGGCGCCATCGTGTTTCAGGTCCACGATGGCGCCGCTGTGTGGGGGAAGCACCTGAGCGAT
Source organism: Streptomyces sp. NPDC002926 (assembly GCF_053591755.1). Lineage (NCBI taxonomy): Bacteria > Bacillati > Actinomycetota > Actinomycetes > Kitasatosporales > Streptomycetaceae > Streptomyces > Streptomyces sp. NPDC002926. Next base: position 514,428 of record NZ_JBSFUK010000002.1, on the reverse strand, counting down.
TTACAACGACGGGGGAACCGCTCAGGCACTGCGGGGGGTGGCGGTGGTGGTGTCGGGCTCGACCAGCTGGTGATCCCGCTGATCGAGATTGACGAAAATCATGCCGTACCGGATGGCACAGCGGACGGGCTGTGGAGCTCCACGGGGCCTGCGAAGGCACCGATACGCGCGGACGTCCTCGTCCTCCTCGCGCGCCACGACTATCGGCTCTCCGAAGAGGGTGACCATCAACGAGTCGCCACGGTGGGGGATTGCCGTGACGAGGTCGATGAAATGCCACCCCGATCGGTAGGCCGTAGCCATTTCACGCCGGAAGACCCGGTCGTCCGGTGGAACGGTCATGCGTCCGTGCGGGCCGGAGCGACACCCCAGGAAGGCTCACCAGGAGTAACCGCGGCATCTGCCGGCGCCACACCCCAGGAAGGCTCACCAGGAGTACGCACCGCGTCTGCCGCGACGACACCCCAGGAGGGCTCACCGGGCGTTGCTGCCACAGCGTCCGCGGGAGCGAAGCCCCACGAAGGTTCGCCAGGGGCTGCCGTCACCGCGCCGGCGGGAGAGCTACCCCAGGAGGGCTCGCCGGAAGCCACCGCACCGAGCGCGGCCGCCGCTATGGCAAGAGCACAAAGAGCACGAAGCGTCCTAGACATGGGTGATCTCCACCTCTTTTGATCATTCCTCCTCCCCCGCGCATAAGACGATGTCTCACTCCGAACGCTTGCACCAGCGACGGCAGGCATCATGTTCCTGTAATGCAGGAGCCTGAGGGGGTGCATATGTCATCGAAGGAGGGCGAAACGGGACACCCTCACGCAGACGGCGAGCTGTGCGAAGCGGGGAAGGTTCTCTACATCACCGCTCTGCGGACCGGGCGAATAGCCCGGTCAGAGGCGGAACCCACACCCTGCCTCTTCGATCTCGCCCTGCTGCATCCGGATCCCGACGACGCTCAGTGGCTCCGTCCGGTTCCACCGACCACTGCGCTGACACAGCTGATACACCCCATCGAGCGGGAGATCCAAGAGCGCCGACGTCGAACTGTCGCTCTGACCGACGCACTTGAGCCATTCATGGCGTTCAGTGCTCAGAACTCCACCGTCCCACAAGGGATCACCGTCCTCGAGGGTCTCAACCGCATCAACACAACCCTTGACCAGGTCACCGCAGAGTGTTCGGAGGAGCTCCTCACGGTGCAGCCCGGCAGCGGGCGGCAGCCGCACATCCTGGAGAAGGCTCTGCGCCGCGTGGAGCCGCTGATCGACCGCGGCGTACGGATGCGGACGCTCTACCAGCACACGGCCCGCCACCACCCGGCCACACTCTCCTACATGGAGCAGGTCGGCCCGTCCGGCGTGGAGGTGCGCACGCTCGAGGAGATCATCGACCGGCTGATCATTGTCGACCGGAAAGTGGCGTTCATACCGGCAAGTAGCGACAGACTCTCGGCACTTGAGCTACGGCACAAGGGAATCGTCGAGTATCTCGTCGGCGTCTTCGAGCAGTTCTGGCTGCACGGCATCCCGTGGGAGGAGCAGGTCTCCTACGGCCCACCGCTGGACGGCATCACAGGCGTCCAGCGCTCGATCGCCAAGCTGCTGGTCGAGGGCCATGTGGACGAGGCCATCGCCCGGCGGCTCGGCATGAACGTCCGTACCTGCCGTGCCCATATCGCCAAGCTGGGCTCCGCGCTGGGCAGCGGCAGCCGGACCCAACTCGGCTATCTCATCGCGCAGTCGGGGATTCTGGAGCACGAGGGCTGAGGCCCGGGACAGCGGGGCGGCCGGCGGGACCGTTTGCATTGGGAACGCCGCAGCGAGAAGGGAACGTAAGAAGCTGGCGTCCCGTCACATGTTTCACACGGCTGAGGGGCCGGAGAGCGACTCGCTCTCCGGCCCCTCAGCCGCACAACTGCGGTTCTGCTCGGGACACGACTCCGGCGCTACTCGGGACGCTTGGGCCGCCAGACCACCAGCGCGCTCGCCTGCTGCACATCCTGGTACGGCACCAGATCGCGCCGGTAGGAGGCATGCACCTGCGCCTCGCGCTGCTGCATCGCCGCCGCCGCGCCGTCCACGGCCGCCGACAGCTCGACCACCCGCTGCTGGAGGGCCGCCACCTGGTTCTCCAGTTCGATGATGCGCTTGATCCCGGCCAGGTTGATGCCCTCGTTCTGCGACAACTGCTGGACGGTGCGCAGCAGTTCGATGTCGCGGGCGGAGTAGCGCCGGCCCCGGCCTGCCGTACGGTCCGGCGAGACCAGACCCAACCGGTCGTACTGCCGCAGGGTCTGCGGATGCAGACCCGAGAGCTGCGCCGCCACCGAGATCACGTACACCGGCGACTCGTCGGTCAGTTCGTAAGCCCTGCTGACAGCTGAATACTGTCGGCGACGTCCGTCCATTGCCTCATGCTCCCTTCGCGGCCTGGAACAGCTCGGCCCGCGGGTCCTCCTCCGCGGTGGCTTCGCGGTAGGCCTCCAGCGCTTCCCTCGCCTTGTCGCTCAGCTCCTGGGGGACCGCGACCTCGACGGTGACCAGCAGGTCGCCGCGGGTGCCGTCCTTGCGGACCGCACCCTTGCCGCGGGCACGCATCGTACGGCCGTTGGGCGTCCCGGCGGGCAGTTTCAGCGTGACCGGGGGACCGCCGAGGGTCGGCACCTTCACCTCGCCGCCGAGCGCCGCCTCCACGTAGCTGACGGGCACCGTGACCGTGAGGTTGTCGCCCTTTCGGCCGAAGACGGAGTGGGCACCGACATGTACGACGACATACAGGTCGCCGGCCGGGCCGCCTCGTTCGCCCGGTGCGCCCTTGCCGCGCAGCCGGATCCGCTGGCCGTCGGAGACGCCCGCGGGGATACGGACCTGCATGGTGCGCGAGGAGCGGGCGCGCCCGCTGCCCTTGCAGACGTCGCAGGGGTCCTGTGCGATCAGACCGCGGCCCTTGCAGTCCACGCACGGGTCGGTGAGCGAGAAGGAGCCGCTGCCGCCGCGCGAGACCTGGCCGGTGCCGACACAGGTCGGGCACACCCGAGGCGTACCGTTTCTGTCGCCGGTGCCCGAACACGCCTTGCACGCCGCCGAACTGGACATCCGCAGCGGGACCGTGGCCCCGTCCACCGCCTCGGTGAAGCTGAGCGTCACCTCGGACTCGATGTCCTGGCCACGGCGCGGCTGGGTACGCGTACCCGTGCCGGCGGCGCCACGGTTGAACAGGCCGCCGAACACATCGCCGAGACCGCCGCCGAAGCCTCCGGCGCCACTCTGCGTCCCGCCCTGGGCGCCTCCGAAGAGGTCGCCCAGGTCGAAGTTGAAAGTGCCGCCGGGGCCGCCGGGACCCGGCCGGAAGCCACCGTTGCCGAAGAGGGCGCGCGCCTCGTCGTACTCCTTGCGCCGCTTGGGATCGCCGAGGATGTCGTTGGCCTCGGAGATCTCCTTGAAGCGACCCTCGGCCTTGGCGTCGCCCTTGTTGGCGTCCGGGTGGAACTCGCGCGCGAGCTTCCGGTACGCCTTCTTGATCTCGGCCTCGGTGGCATCCTTCGGGACGCCGAGAACCTTGTAGTAGTCCTTCTCGACGAAGTCCTTCGTGCTCATCGACGTCCCTCCTCTCGGATGATCATTGCGTCAGCCCTCTTCCGGGCCACCGCTCTCCTCGTCGGTCGCCGTCTCGTCCTTCGGGGCCGCGCCCGGCTGGGGCTCGGCCACCGCGACCCGCGCGGGGCGGATGGTCCGCTCGCCGATGCGATACCCCGGCTGCAGGACCGCGACGCACGTGGTCTCCGCGACATCCGGTGCGTACGAGTGCATCAGGGCTTCGTGGATCGTCGGGTCGAAGGGCTCGCCCTCCTTGCCGAACTGCTGCAGGCCCATCTTGGCGGCGGCCGTCTCGAGAGACTCGGCAACCGACTTGAACCCGCCCACCAGCTCCCCGTGATCACGGGCGCGACCGATGTCGTCGAGTACGGGCAGGAGCTCGGTCAGAAGGGACGCCGTGGCGATCTCCTTGACCGTGATCCTGTCGCGCTCCACGCGACGGCGGTAGTTCTGGTACTCGGCCTGGAGCCGCTGGAGGTCTGCCGTGCGCTCGTTGAGCGCCGTGCGGACCTGGTCCAGCTGTGCCGTCAGGCCGACGATCATTGCTGCGTCCCCTGCCGGGGCCGCCGGGCCCTCCTTCTCGGAGGACTCGGCGGATTCGGCGGCGTCGTCAGGTGTGGCGCCGGAGGGGACGTCAGGCTTCTCGTCGAAGCCCGGAGTCTCCTCGGTCACGCCGCACCACCCTTGGCGTCCTTCTCGTCGTCCACGATCTCGGCGTCCACGACATCGTCCTCGGCCTTGGCCTGCTCACCGGCGGGCGCGTCGGCGCCGGGAGCGCCGCCCTCGGGCGCGGCGTTGGCGTACATCGCCTGGCCGAGCTTCTGGCTGACCGCGGCGACCTTTTCGGTTGCCGTACGGATCTCGGCCGTGTCCTCGCCCTTGAGCTTCTCCTTCAGCTCGGTGAGCGCGGTCTCGACCTCGGTCTTCACATCGCCGGGAACCTTGTCCTCGTTGTCCTTGAGGAACTTCTCGGTCTGGTAGACGAGCTGCTCGCCCTGGTTACGGCTCTCGGCGGCCTCGCGGCGACGGTGGTCCTCGTCCGCGTACTGCTCGGCCTCCTGGCGCATCCGGTCGACCTCGTCCTTCGGCAGCGAGGAGCCGCCGGTGACGGTCATCTTCTGCTCCTTGCCCGTGCCCAGGTCCTTCGCGGTCACGTGCATGATGCCGTTGGCGTCGATGTCGAAGGCGACCTCGATCTGCGGGACCCCGCGCGGGGCCGGCGGCAGACCGGTCAGCTCGAACATCCCGAGCTTCTTGTTGTACGCCGCGATCTCGCGCTCGCCCTGGTAGACCTGGATCTGCACGGACGGCTGGTTGTCCTCGGCCGTCGTGAAGATCTCGGACCGCTTGGTCGGGATCGTGGTGTTGCGCTCGATGAGCTTGGTCATGATGCCGCCCTTGGTCTCGATACCGAGGGACAGCGGGGTCACGTCGAGGAGCAGGACATCCTTGACCTCACCCTTGAGGACACCGGCCTGGAGCGCGGCGCCGATGGCGACGACCTCGTCCGGGTTCACACCCTTGTTGGCGTCCTGGCCGCCGGTGAGCTCCTTGACGAGCTCGGCGACGGCGGGCATCCGGGTCGAGCCGCCGACCAGGACCACGTGGTCGATCTCGGACAGCTGGATGCCGGCGTCCTTGATGACGTTGTGGAACGGGGTCTTGCAGCGCTCGAGCAGGTCCGCGGTGAGCTGCTGGAACTGAGCCCTGGTGAGCTTCTCGTCCAGGTGCAGCGGGCCCTCGGCGGAGGCCGTGATGTACGGGAGGTTGATGTTCGTCTCGGTCGAGGACGACAGCTCGATCTTCGCCTTCTCCGCGGCCTCGCGGAGACGCTGGAGAGCCATCTTGTCCTTGCCCAGGTCGACGCCGTGACCGTTGGCGAACTGCTTCACCAGGTAGTCGACGACGCGCTGGTCCCAGTCGTCACCACCGAGGTGGTTGTCACCGTTGGTCGCCTTCACCTCGACGACTCCGTCGCCGATCTCCAGCAGCGAGACGTCGAAGGTGCCGCCACCGAGGTCGAAGACCAGGATGGTCTGGTCGTCCTTGTCGAGGCCGTAGGCCAGCGCGGCCGCGGTCGGCTCGTTGACGATACGCAGGACGTTCAGGCCCGCGATCTCACCGGCCTCCTTGGTCGCCTGACGCTCGGAGTCGTTGAAGTACGCCGGTACGGTGATGACCGCGTCGGTGACCTTCTCGCCGAGGTAGGACTCCGCGTCGCGCTTCAGCTTCTGCAGGATGAAGGCACTCATCTGCTGCGGGTTGAAGTGCTTCCCGTCGAGCTCGATCTTCCAGTCGGTGCCCATGTGGCGCTTGACCGACCGGATGGTCCTGTCGACGTTCGTGACTGCCTGACGCTTCGCAACCTCGCCGACCAGCACCTCACCGTTCTTCGCGAAGGCGACGACGGACGGCGTGGTCCTGGCACCCTCGGCGTTGGTGATGACGGTGGGCTCTCCGCCCTCCAGAACGCTGACGACGGAGTTAGTCGTGCCCAGGTCGATGCCGACCGCACGTGCCATTTCAATTCCTCCAGCTGACTTGAGTGGATCTGGCTCAAGGATGCATGACCGGGTCCTACGAGTCAACAGACATGAGTCGGCCCCACTCAAGTTTTATCCGGCACTTACGTGCACCCTTGCCGACTCCTGCGCCTGCCCCGCAGCCAAGGGGCCCACGCGCGTGGCGCACGGTTGCGCAAAGCGTTCATCTGCGAGAGTCAAAGCCGAAAAATCGGTTAATAACTTCCAATCGTGATGAAAGGCGTGTACCCATGCCTGCCAAGCGAGCCGTCGATCTGACGGGCAGTCTGATCCTGCTGATGCTCCTGTCCCCGGCACTGCTCGCCGTCACCGCGGCGGTCGCGCTCACCTCTCCGGGGCCCGTACTGACCCGCCAGGACCGGGCCGGTCTCGGCGGCCGCACCTTTGCAATGCTGACGTTCCGCACCCGACGGGCCGGCACCCGCTGCAGCACACCCGTCGGACGGGCACTGCGCGACCATTTCCTCGACAAGCTGCCCCAGCTGATCAATGTGGCGCGCGGCGAGATGTCGCTGGTCGGCCCCCGGCCGCTGCCGCCGGGGAACTCCGGGCCCGCCACGGCAGCCGGCCGCGCCCGTCTCGGCGTACGCCCCGGCATCACCGGCCTCTGGCAGACCAGCGGACGCTCCGAACTCCCCTGGGAGGAGATGGCCGTGCTCGATCTGCACTACATGGAGGAGTATTGGCTGGGACTGGACCTGCTGATCCTGGTCCGGACCCTTCCGGCCGCCTTCACCGGGCCCGCTCCGGTCCGTCCTCGCCGGGCCCGCCCGGTCAGGCTTGCCTGAGCGACACAGATCACCGCGTGCGCGGCTACAGTGCGGCGCAATAAGTGGGTACTCTCAGCAACGGACTGAATAAGTTACCGCTTAGTAGAAGTCGCCGAATCCCACCCTCGCAGGCCCGAGGAGCCCCCAAATGCAACTCGCCGCGATCATCGTGTCGCTGGTCCTGACCGTGGTCGGCGTTGCGCTCATCGCCCGAGCCGTCGCGCAGATCTACCGGTTCGTCAGGCTCGGCCAGGCCGTGCCCGCGGGCAGCCGTACCGACAATCCCAAGCAGCGCACGATCACCCTGGTCAAGGAGTTCCTCGGCCACACCCGGATGAACCGGTGGGGGATCGTGGGCTTCGCCCACTGGTTTGTCGCGATCGGCTTCCTCACCCTGCCGCCGACGCTGGCGCAGGCATACGGACAGCTCTTCCAGGCGGACTGGACGCTGCCGGTCATCGGCGGCTTCCTGCCGTTCGAGATGTACATCGAGTTCATCGGCCTGATGACCGTCGTCGGCATCGTCGTGCTGATGGCGATCCGGCTGCTGAACCTGCCCTCCCGGGCGGGCCGCAAGTCGCGCTTCGCCGGCTCCAAGGCCTGGCAGGCGTACTTCGTCGAGTACGTCATCCTCACCATCGGTCTCGCGATCCTCGCCCTGCGCGGGCTCGAGGGCGCGATCCACCATGTCGAGGGCTACGAGGCCGCTTACTTCGTCTCGTATCCGCTGGTCCTCGTCTTCAAGGGGCTCAGCCTCGGGACGCTCCAGAACCTCATCTACTTCACCGCGATGATCAAGATCGGCACCTCGCTGATCTGGATGATCACGGTCTCGCTCAACACCAACATGGGTGTCGCCTGGCACCGCTTCCTCGGCTTCCCGAACATCTGGTTCAAGCGGAACGCCGACGGCTCGACCGCGCTCGGCGCGCTCCTGCCGATGACGAGCGGCGGCAAGGAGATCGACTTCGAGGACCCGGGCGAGGACGACGTCTTCGGCGTATCCCAGGTGGAGCAGTTCTCCTGGAAGGGCATCCTCGACTTCTCCACGTGTACCGAGTGCGGCCGCTGCCAGTCGCAGTGCCCCGCCTGGAACACCGGAAAGCCCCTCTCGCCGAAGCTCCTGATCATGTCGCTGCGCGACCACGCGCACGCCAAGGCCCCGTATCTGCTGGCCGGCGGCGGCAAGACGATGGAGGGCGAGGAGAAGGCTTCGGCCGAGGCACTCAAGGATGTGCCGGCGGCGGCCCTCGCCGAGGCCGAGCGTCCGCTGATCGGGACGCTCGAGGAGAACGGCGTCATCGACCCGGACGTGCTCTGGTCCTGCACCACCTGCGGTGCGTGCGTGGAGCAGTGCCCGGTCGACATCGAGCACATCGACCACATCGTCGACATGCGCCGCTACCAGGTGATGATCGAGTCCGCGTTCCCGTCCGAGGCGGGCACGATGCTCAAGAACCTGGAGAAAAAGGGCAACCCCTGGGGTCTTGCCAAGAAGCAGCGCGTCGAGTGGACCAAGGAGGTCGACTTCGAGGTCCCGATCGTCGGCAAGGACGTCGAGGACCTGTCCGAAGTCGACTATCTGTACTGGGTCGGCTGCGCGGGCGCCCTGGAGGACCGGGCGAAGAAGACCACCAAGGCCTTCGCCGAGCTCCTGCACATCGCGGGCGTGAAGTTCGCGATCATGGGCGGCGACGAGAAGTGCACGGGTGACTCGGCCCGGCGCCTGGGCAACGAGCCGCTGTTCCAGCAGCTCGGCCAGGAGAACGTGGCCATGCTGAACATGGCGTACGGCGAGGACGACGAGGACCCCTCGACGAAGAAGCCCAAGTCGTCGAAGAAGATCGTCGCCACCTGCCCGCACTGCTTCAACACGATCGCGAACGAGTACCCGCAGCTGGGCGGCGAGTTCGAGGTCATCCACCACACGCAGCTGCTCCAGCACCTCATCGACGAGGGCAAGCTGATTCCGGTGACGCCGGTCGAGGGTCTGATCACCTACCACGACCCCTGCTACCTGGGCCGTCACAACAAGGTCTACACGCCGCCGCGCGAGATCATGTCCGCCGTCCCCGGCCTGCGCCAGCAGGAGATGCACCGCCACAAGGAGCGCGGCTTCTGCTGCGGCGCCGGTGGTGCCCGGATGTGGATGGAGGAGCGGATCGGCAAGCGCATCAACACCGAGCGTGTCGATGAGGCCCTTTCGCTGAACCCGGACATCGTCTCCACCGCCTGCCCGTTCTGCCTGGTCATGCTCACGGACTCGGTGAACGGCAAGAAGAACGAAGGCAAGGCGAAGGAATCGCTCCAGGTCGTGGACGTGGCGCAGCTGCTGCTCGACTCGGTGCGCACGCCTCCGGCCGACCCGGCCGCCTCCGAGGAGTCCAAGGACGCGCCGGAGCCCGAGCCCGTGAAGTAGGGCCGGTGAAGTAGTCCGTACGCAACACGGGAGCGGCCGGATCTGCCTCGGCAGATCCGGCCGCTCCCGTCTGTACGGACTCCCCCGGCGGGGATCGGCGGATCTGAATGTCGTCCGGCGTGTGGTGCTCTCCCAGGGTGATCCGCTGTCTGGTTTATCGTGTCTGTCGCTCTTTGCCACGACGACGTCCATGACATTACGGATGGGATGTTTGCACCATCCACCGGGAATGTAACAACCCTGGCATTCAGGCAGAGCACGCTCCGGTGAACCCACTCAATTTCCACAAGGGACTGCATTCCACACCCGCCCCACTACGCACCGTATAACCATCGGCCTGCGATCACGACGGATCCATTGCCCTGCCGCGACAGCCGAACGAGCATCGTGGGGCGACTGAGCACAGAAGAGACGGACGGGGTGGGTCGTGCGGATACAAACGGCGGCAGCAGCGGCAATGAGCGCCGCCTGCTTCTGCGCACTGCTGCTGACGGGCTGCACGAGCAGCCCCGAGCCCGACCGGCCCGCCGCCGCCAAGAACGGCGACACCGCCCCGCTCGCCGGCCGGGGAGCCACCCCGCGCCTCCCCGTCCCCCGCGGCTCCGGCAGCAGCGTCCCCGAGGACTTCAACGGCGACGGCCATCGCGATCTCGTGCTGAACGACCTGGTGAAGGCCCCCGACGACAGCCACGGCGACGACGCGGGCATCGGTGTCGTCTACGGCACCGCCGCCGTGCGCCGCCTGGACCCCGCCCGCCGCCAGATCCTCACCCCGCGCGCCAACGCCGCACCCGTCGACGGCACCCTCCCGGCCGCCTTCGACGCCGAGGCCTCCTGCGACCTCGACAAGGACGGCTTCGCGGACCTGATCGTCGCCACGGACCCGCCGTACAACGGCATCGGCCGACCGCCCGTACCGCTCCAGCTCCTCTTCGGATCCCCCACCGGCCTCGGCGGCAAGGCTGCCGTCCTCCGCATCCCCGACAGGGCGAGATACGGAAACGACTGGCCCGACCACCCCGTCTGCGGCGACTTCGACGGCGACGGCAGCACCGACCTGGCGGTCACCGCCTCGGCGGGCCGCGTCAGCTTCCTGCGCGGCCCCTTCACCCGCGCCGGCGCCCCGCGCGCCGCCACTGCGCCTGTCCCGGGCGGCGGCCCTGCGCTCTCGGCTCCGGCACCCGAGGCGGACACCAACGACGACGGCTACGACGACCTGGTGGTCTCGGCCCGCGTCCCGGGGCCGGGCGCGGCGGCCAAGGGCAAGCTGCTGCTCGGCAGCCCCGACGGCCCCGGTCGCGCGGGCGGCAGCTACCGCAGCGAGCCGGTACGGCTCCCGCCCGGCCCCGCGCTTGCGTCCGGCGAGTCGAGCCCCGCGACCGACGTCCTCGTGTATGCGGACTTCGACGGCGACAAGCGGCCTGACGTGGTGACACGTACGCACCGCGGTGAGCACGCGGACGTCGTGGCCCTGTTTCCGGCGGCGGAGCGGACGCGCGCGCTGCTGACCTTCAGTACGTCGCTCTTCCTGCCCTGACCACCTGCAACCCGCCTGTCGCACTGCCGGCCCAGTGCCCGCCGTGCGTACGCCCGCCGTACGCCCATCGCCCCATCGAATGCCCTTCGAATGCCCAGCTGAGGGCACTCCGGCCGACCCCCGGACTTTCCCCTAGGGGATGTCACAGCTCCGCAGCAAAGGGCCGCTTGTTCCCCTGGGTGGAGTACCTCACTCTCCGGGACCAGGTACGTTCGAATACGTGGCTGGATTCAGGATCGGACGCGGCCGGGACAACCGCACCTCGCAGCAGCAACCGCAGCAGGCACCGCCGCCGCCCTACCGGGGCGGAGGCGGCCGTGCGGCGCCGCCGTATGCGCAGCAGCAGCAACCCCCGCAGTGGCCCCGGGCCGGCGGCGGTCACCCTCAGCAGCGGCCTCAGGGCCCGTACGGCGAACCGGAGTACTTCGGCGACCCGTACCAGCAGCCCCCGCACGGTGACCCGTACGCCAACAACCCTGGCCACACCCAGGCGTTCAGCGTCAACGAGGACCCGTACGGCGACGGCGCGACCTACCGCGCGGGCGCGGCCGCTGCCGCCCCGGCCGGCCCGCGTCTGCACTGGAAGCAGCTGCTGAGCGGCATCGTGCTGCGCCCGGGACCGACGTTCTGGCAGATGCGCGACTACCCGGTGTGGGGCCCCGCGCTGATCGTGACGTTTCTCTACGGAATGCTCGCGATCTTCGGCTTCGACAAGGCCCGCGAGGAGACGATCAACGCGACGATCTCCTCGGCCATCCCGTACGTACTGACGACGGCGGTCGCGTTCGTCATCGGCGGCCTGATCCTGGGCGCGGTGACCCACACCCTGGCCCGTCAGCTCGGCGGCGACGGCGCCTGGCAGCCGACGGTCGGCCTCTCCATGCTGATCATGTCGATCACGGACGCCCCGCGCCTGATCTTCGCCCTCTTCCTGGGCGGCGAGAACTCCCTGGTCCAGGGGCTGGGCTGGGCGACGTGGCTGGCTGCGGGAGCGCTGTTCACGTCGATGGTGAGCAAGTCACACGATCTGCCGTGGCCGAAGGCGCTGGGCGCGTCGGCGATCCAGCTGATCGCGCTGCTGTCGATCATCAAGCTGGGCACGATCTAGGACTGCCCAGCACCCAGGACGCGAGGAGGCCCCCGGAACGATCCGGGGGCCTCCTCCATGTCCGTGCTGAGGGGCTGTTCGTCTGAGGGGCTGTTCGTAGGGGCTGTTCGTCACCGTTGGCGAAGCCGCGGCACGCGAAAGGGGTGGGCCCCGCCGGATGACCGGCGGCGCCCACCCCCTGAGGCGTGCTCAGCGAGCGACTGTCGCCGTCGGCCTGCTGGTGGCGGTGCCGTCGCTGTGCCCGGTGCGGCGGGCGGTCACCTTCACCGTGATCTTCTTACCGCGCTCGGCGGCGGCCGGTTTCAGCGAGGACCCGGTGGCGCCCTTGATCGCCCTGCCGTCCGCGTACCACTGGTAGGTGTACGAGGACGGGGTGGGCGTCCAGGTGCCCGGGGCGGCCTTGAGCATGCGGCCGACCTTGGCGGTGCCCGAGATCGTGGGCGCCTTGGTGGCCTTCGGGGCGCTGCCCTTGGCGACCGTGGCCGCGGCGGTCGTGGCCGTGCCGTCGGCATGGCCCGCGCGGTGGGCGGTGACGGCGACGGTCAGCTTCTTGCCGAGCAGCGAGGCGGGCACGGTGTACGTGGACGCCGTCGCCCCGGGGATCGCCTTGCCGTCGGCCTTCCACTGGTAGCCGTACGACGTGGCGGCCGGAGTCCAGGTGCCCTGCGTGAGGCCGAGCCTGGCGCCGACCGTCGCCGCGCCGCTGATCTTCGGAGCCGTGGTCGCCATGGGGGCGGCGCCCTTGGCGACCGTGACGGCCGCCGAGGTGACGGCGGTCCCTCCACCGAGGAGGCGGGCGGTGACGGCGACGGTCAGCTTCTTGCCGAGCAGCGAGGCGGGCACGGTGTACGTGGACGCCGTCGCCCCGGAGATCGCCTCGCCGTCAGCCTGCCACTGGTAGCCGTACGACGCCGGAGTGGGCGTCCAACTGCCCGGGTTCGCGGTGACGGTGGCGCCGACCTGGGCCGTGCCCCCGATGGCGGGAGCCGCGGTGTTGGTCAGCGTGGGCGGGGTGACGGTGAAGGTGCCGAGTGCGTACTCCCCCGCATTGTGGGTGATGACGCCGAGGTTCCAGTCGCCCGGGACGGCCCCGGTCAGGTCCAGCACGGCCGTAAGGGTCCTGCGGTTGGCCGACACCGACACGGTGGTCGATTCCACCTTGCCGCCGGCCCGGCCGAGCACCACCTTGTCGTCCTTGTGCAGGGCGGTACCCGTCACACGCACGGTGGCCTTCGTGCCGCTCTCGGCGGTGGTCGGGGTCACCCCATCGACGCTGACCCGCTGCGTGCCGCAGATGACGGATGAGCAGATGAGTTCCGCCCGGTAGGAGGTGTGTGAGGCCTTCTTGGGCAGGCTCAGAACCATGATGCTGGGGGAGGCACCCCTGGTGTCCGGTTCGTCGACCGAGCATCCGTAGCCGGTGGGCACCGTCAGCGTGCAGCCGTTGTCGAGGCTCTTGTCGTACAGCGCGGGCACGGCGGTGCCGGTGGTCCCCGTGGTGTCACCGATCGCCATGTCGAAGCGGTCGCCGACAGCGGTCGGCAGTACCGCGCAGACGGCGGTGTGCTGCTCGTCCAGGGTGCCGGTGATCGGACCGTACCCATAGCTGACGTCGGGGACGGCCGTGCACTCCCGGGCCGGCCCGGCGGCGGTGGCGATGCGCAGGGCGTCGAGGTGGTAGGAGTCGTCGTCCTTCTGGCTCGTCGGCACGGTGACAAGGACCTGGTAGTGGGTGGAGCCGGTGACCGCGCAGGCCTTGTCGGGGTAGGTGCTGCAGGCGACCTTGCCGTCCTCGCCGTAAGCCAGGAGGCTCGCGGTGCCGAGCGCGTCGCGGACGTCGAGGTGCAGGGTGTCCTTGGCGTCGGCAGTGGTGACCTGGCGGCAGAGCAGTGTGTTCGCCCCGGCGAAGGTGCCGCCCGTGGACGGTCCGCCGACCGGGGTCGCGGGATTGGCGGTGCAGCCCTTCGCGGTGGAGGTGACGTCCCGGCGGGTCAGGGTGTAGGTGCCGGTTGTGTCGCTTCCATTGACCAGGACGGTGTGCGCGACGCCCGGCACGAGGTTGCAGGTGAGCCGGATGCCCTGCAGAGCGGGGCCCCGGCAGACCTGCCCGCTGTTCTTGTCCACGACCGAGAGGTACGTCCTGGCCGTCGTACCCGGGGCGGCCTGGAGCTGGAGGCTCTCCACCGCGCTGTGGTCACCGGCGGGAATGGTCAGGCAGTGCGAGAACACCCCGTCGCCGGTGCTGAAGCGTGCGTGGGCGCTGTCGCTGGTGAAGTCGCCCGCCGGGAGCACCGGGCAGTCGTTCTGCGCGCCCGTGCGGTACAGGGCGAGGCGGTAGGAGCCGGTCGGCGTCTTCTGGTCGGCGGCGGATACCAGGACACGGAACGGAGCGGTGCCGTTCAGCCCGCAGGTGCCCCAGTTGAGGGTGGTCGCGTCGCACTGCTCGGCGCCGGTGGCGTCGGCGACGGTGACGTCGATCCGCGGGATCTGGCCGCTCACGCTCTTCAGCGCGGCCATACCGGAACCCTTGGGCAGCGGCAGGGCCAGACAGTCCACCTCGCCGCTGTTGGTCAGAGTGCCCTGGTGGGTGCCGAGTTCGACGGCCTGGCACCCGGTGGTGGCGGACCGGTCGAGGATCAGGGTGGCGTCGTCGGTGAGCACGGTGTAGTCACCCGCGGCGGGCAGGGTGCACACGCCGTCCGAGGCGCAGACGGTCCTGCCCGTGCGGTCGTACGCCTTCAGCCGGGAGCGGCTCCCGTCGTGGACCCCGTACACGTCGTAGCGTCCGGCGGCGGGCGCGGTGAAGACCTTGCAGCCGGAGGCCGGATCCACGGTGGTGGGCGCCGCGCCGTACGCGTTGAGCGGGACGTGCACGCAGCCGGCCGGGTCGGAGAGGCGGCGGATCTTCAGGGTGTACGCGGCGGGGAAGCCGCCCTCCACGTCGCCGATGCGGGCGAGGACCCGGTAGGGGCCGTCGCCGGGCAGGACGCAGCCTTCGCTGCTGTCGTTGTTCGAGCGCGGGCAGATCCGGGCACCGGACGCGTCGGTGATCCAGTACTGGCTGTCGCCGGAGGGCTTGTCGGTGCGGAGGTCGACCGTGATGCGCTCACCGGCCTTCCCGGTGAAGGGCTGGCACATGATCGCCACCGGGCCGGGGGCGGAGCCCTTCACGACGGGGTTGTCCCATGCCGTCCCGGCCTCCGGGGCACAGTGGTCGGCGGTGTTCAGCGGCACGACGGCGACAGGAGTGTCGATCAGGTTCTGCCACCCCTGATTGACCACCTTCAGGGTGTAGGCGCCGGCGCGGGGCAGATCGCACCAGCCCGCGTCGCTCCGGTCGGTGTGGTCGCAGTTCAGTTGGGTGGCGCCGTCGAAGACCTGGGAGTAGGTCTCGGCGTGGACCTTGCCGAGCACGACGCGGTGCAGTCCGGCCTTCTCAGCGGTGAAACCGAAGCAGACGCTGCCGCCGTGGCCGACGACCGTCGCCTTGCCGGCCGCGCCGGCCGGGTCCCCGAAAGAGGTGAGCGGCAGCGCGGCACAGCCGGCTCCGGCGGCGTCCGCGGCGGTGGGCGTGATGTCCCGCGCCCACGCTGCTCCCGCCGGAAGAAGCGTGGACAGCAGGACGGACAGCAAGACGGGCAGCGTGAGCAGGAGTGCGGTGCGCGGCGCAGGTCTGGCGCTCGTCGCACGCGGATGGCGTGACATTCCGTTCCCCCCGGGACGGTCAGGACATGGCCGCGCGTGGGTCTGGTGCGGCACATGACAAATATGCCGCAATGATCGCACAGGAGTCCGACCAACAGGGCGGGCCGCCGCACTGTGCGTGACGGGTGCTGACGACTCCCGACAGCTACCCGGAGGGACGCGTGGGCGCCCGGGTCTACAGAGCCTCTTTGGAGGGCGTGATGGGCTCGCCCGACTTACGTACGGGAGGCAGGACACTCCAGGCTTTGTTGACCTAATGACTGTCGTCAAGGACGATCCATCGCGCCTGGTCAGCGCCATACGGGCTCGATAAGACTCGGGTCGAACTTCCTCTGTCCCCGACCTGCCGGATGGATGAGCACAGCGGACAAGCTGTGCATGATCAACACTTGCTGTCGCTCGATCGGGAGAGCGTGAAAGTCCTCCCCCACATCCGCGCTGAGTGAGCCGGCCTGGTGCCGCTCCTTGTTGAAGCGTGCTCGCTCCAGCTTCAGCTCATCCCTGAGCCGCTCCAGATCAGGCAGGAGCTGAAGGAGCGTCGAGACCGTGATCTTCTTCGTCTTCGCCGCCTGTGTCAGCTCTGCAATGTCACCCTCTACCGCGGCCAGCTCTGAGGTCCCTTGCCACTGGCCAGCCGACTGAGCACGGCTGTCAGCCGCCGTGTTTCGTTGCTCGGCGAGAACCAGGCTGATGATCAGCTCGTCGACAGGTTCGCCAGCACGGGCGACCTGCCCGCACCCACCGTTCACCACCGAGCATTGGTAGCTGTACCTCTTTGCCTTGGAACCAGGCTTCCACCGCTTGTTGGCCTGCCCTCGGATCTTGGCGTGACACAGCCCGCAGCGGGCAATGCCAGACAGGAGATACTTGCGGGCGAGCGACCGACCAGGGTCTTTCCGCTTGCGCTCAGCGACGACGGCGCACACCGCTTCCCACTCTTCGACGGTGTTGATGGTCTCCCATTCCCCGGTGACGGGCCGGCCGTCATCTTCGAGAAGGATCTCTCCACGGTAGGTGCGGTAGCCGCAGAGTCGCGGATTCGTCAGCATGTGCTCGACGAGGTGATGAGGGAGTCGAGTCGTCCCATTGCGCGGATGCGCCACCCCTCGTCGCTGCCAGTCCGAGCGAATGGTTCCTATGCGTACGCCTGCCAGGAGCTGTTTCTGTGCCGCACGAATGTGCTGGGCGGCTTCGGGGTCGACCTGCTTTCCGCCCTTCAGCCAGCCGTACGGCGCTGGACCACCACTCGACTTGCCTTGTCGTGCCAATTCGAGGTGCTTGCGTTGAATCCGGCGCGAGGCGTCATGAGACGACTTGTTGGCGAAGGCCACCATCACTCGTGCCATCGTGCGCCCGTCGGCCGTGGACAGGTTTACGTCGTTGGTAACCGTGGCGAACACACGTCGCTTGCGCTCGCCATAGAGGTCGATCAGACGCTCAAGGTCCCTCGGCTGACGGGCAAGCCGGTCCAGGTCGTACGCGACGACTCCGTCAATCAGCCCATCCTCAAGGTCACTGAGCACCAACTCGAACTCCGGTCGCCTCACGTTCCGTTTGAACGCCGATACGTCGTTGTCCTCGTACACCTTGGCGATGTCCCAGCCGCGCAGCTCCGCCAAGCGCTCACAGTCCTCACGCTGGCGGGCAACGCCCAGACCATCACCCTCGTCATCCCTTGAGATCCGTGTGTAGACAGCGACCTTGGGAGCCACGGCTAAACCCGACCGTGGAGAACGAGGAGACGGCGCACCCACTCTTCGTCCCGCGCCGGGGCGCGGCGAAGATGCTTCGCGATCCACTCGTCTCTGGTCATCACGGGCTTGGGGGACTTCTGCTCACCAGCTCGCTTCAACGCACTCCCCTCCACTCCATGTCGGCCAGTGCTTCGCGGGCGGTTTCTCGGTTGATGCGGATGTCTTCGGCGATGGATGCGGCGAGGGCGGATTCGCCGGGGGTGTGTCCGTGGCCGGCGTAGCGCCAGTCGGCGAGGACGAGCGTGGTGTCGGGCTCGGGGAGGCCGAGGGCTTGGCGTTGTTCGGTGGCGCGGTAGTCGGCACGGACCTGTCGGCGTTCGGCGAAGGTGGAGGAGTAGTGGCGACTCTTGGTGAGGAAGTGGCCGCGGAAGCCGAGCATGTGAGCCCAGGCCCACAGCTTCCGGTCCGGGTAGAGGGGGTCGAGGTTCCAGCAGGCGCGGATGAGCCGGCGGGCGTGGTCGGGTACGTGGTGTTGGTCGAGTTCGGCGAGTTCGCCGATGCGGCGGTCGAGTGCGCCGGTGGTCTCGGCTGCTTTGGTGGCGTACTTGGCTACGTAGGCGGCGACCTTCTGTTCGCTGATGTCGTCACCGTCGTTGAAGGCCTGGATGGGCTGGACGTCGAGCTTCTTGCCCCAGGACAGGGTGCGGGCGGGCTGCGCGTCGGCAGCGGGCACCGTCACTGTGGTGTACGGATGCTTCCTGGCTGCGCGGATCGCGTTGGTGAGCAGGTCGAGCGTGGCCCATCGCGGGGGCGTGCTGTCGGGTCCGCTCGGTCCGTCGATGCGGATGACGGCGTGGAAGTGGATCGCACCGCGCTTTTGGAATTCCGCGACCTTGTTGAACGACAGCCGTGCCGTCTCCTTGAACGCCGTCTGTGTGAGTCCTGCGGCGGCGGCGAGTTCGCGGCGGAGCCGGTTGATGAACCGGTGCCACAACTCGCCTGCGTGGTTGTTGAACAGGACCGCGCCCGCGTAGTCGTACGTGGTCGGGTCGAGCGCCGTGCCGAGGGCGGGATCCTCGTTGGTGTGGCGGGTGCCGCAGCGGCAGCGGCCGGTGTCGGGGATGTTGTGCACGCGGCCGAAGGACGGAGCGGTCAGCGTCGTGAAGACCCGAGGGCGCTCGCGTACCGCGGTCGGGATGTTCATGGCGTCGTCGCCGGACAGACCCGCCCGTACGAGGCGGTACGCATCTCCCGCGTAGAGGTAGGCGCAGGGCTGGCAGCGGGAGGCGCGGCGGTTGCCGCAGGCGATGCGCAGCCGGCCGCCGGGCTCATCCTGCGTGGAGTAGGTGTGCAGGACCTGCCCGGTGCTCTTGTCGCGGGTGAGGGTCCAGCCGGTGAGGTGGACGGGTTGGGCGCAGCCGCCGGTCTTGCGGATCTGGTCTTGCCAGCGGTCAAAGTCGGGGGCCGAAGCCACCCTGAGCAGGTCGCCCAGGGTGGTCGGATCGAGCGTGTCAGGCACGGGCAGCCCCCAGCGCATCGACGAGGAGCGGGGAGGCCAGCAGGCCGGGCGACGGGGTCCACAGACCACGGGCGCCGGGCCAGGGCAACGGCCGGGCGAGCGGGGTCACATCGGTCAGTCGCCAGTGCCACCGACCGCGAGCTGACCACAGGGTGCACCAGCCGTCGTCCTCGTGGCAGTCGTCCAGGCGGGCGACGGCGACGACCGCGCCCCGGGGGAACGGGCGGCGCAGGAACGGGCGGCCCAGCGGCATGTCTTTGGCGTTCGGGTCGACGGTGCGTCCGGCGTGGATGAGGACCAGGCCCCGGTGATCAGTCGGCCAGGTGCGGTTCTCGATCCGCTTGGTGCCGTAGGCGATCGCACTCGCCCAGGGCTGCCACAGCGTCAGCGCCAGGACAGGCGCGGTGTCGAGGCTGGGCATCAGAGCACCTCCAGGAGGGCGGAGGCGATCCACTGGGCGACGTTGGCGGGCACGGCGTTTCCGGCCTGCTTGGTCTGCTCTCCCCCGTGGCCCATGACGGTGTAGTCGTCGGTGAAGCGCTGGGCGCGAAGGTGCTCGCGGGCGGACAGCATGCGGAAGTAGCAGTCCTCCACGTCAATTTGGGCGGGGGCGTGGTCGGCGCCGAGGACCACGCCGGCCGACTCGCGGGTGGCGATGGTGTGCAGCGGTGTTCCGGTCGTGGTCGGTCCGCCCCTGCGGTAGGGAATGACCAGGCCGTGGTGGTTGCCCCCGGCGGTGATCGCGGCCAGCGGGTCGCCGACTCCGCGGGTGGTGGAGCCGCCGCCGCGGTGCTCGGTGATGAACGGGGCGGGCAGCAGCAGGGCTTCGCTCTCGCGGGTGGTGCGGGTGCGCATGGGCACGGTGACGGCGGCGGCGTCGGTGTTCCAGCTGCCGCCGACGGGGACGAGCAGGGGCGGGATGGCGATGCCGTCGCCGATCCGTACGGTGCGGGTGGGTAAGGGTGCGGCGAGAGCGGGGAAGGCGCGGCCGTCGCCCTGGTCGCTGTGGTTGACGGTGACCACGGACGGCACGCGGTGCTTTGCCAGTCCGAGGCGGATCTTGCGCAGGGTGGAGGCGGCGAGGGGCTTCATGCCCTTGGTGGGCCGGTCGCCGATCCGGATCCCGGGGTCTGACCAGTTGATCGCACCCGCTGCGGGGCGCACGTACGGTTCGACGATCCGATGGCGGCAGCCGGGGTTGGGGTAGCCGAAGTCGTACTGCTGCCGGTACTTGCCGATCTTCCGCCCGTTGCGCCAGGACTGCACGGCCGCCACGTCCTGTTCGCAGACCGAGCACCAGGCGGGCGGGCGGACATCAAGGTTCGGCGCCCGCAGCTCCCGTCGGGTGAAGACGATGAAGATACGGTCCCGCCACTGCGGGGCGTGCGGATTGTCGTCCGCGCCGATGTGGGCCGCGGTGACCGACACGATCTGGTGGCGGAAGCCGAGGATCTCCCAGGCGTGCAGCCACCAGGAGAACAGCGGCCAGGCGGTAGCGAAGCGGGGGACGTTCTCACACACGACGGCGTCGAAGTTGTGGACCTCGGCGGCGCGCAGGATGTCGTAGGCGGTGGCCCTGGTGCGCTCCCACGCGGCGTCCTGGATCGGTCCTTCTTCCAGCAGATCGAGTTGGCCGGGGGTGGGCGGGGGCTTGGGGCGGCTGATGCCGTCGGCGGGGCTGCCCTCGGTGCAGATCGGGGAACCGACCAGGACACGGGCTTTGGGCAGACGCCGCATGTCGTAGTGGTCCAGGTCCACGCAGAGGTGTTCGGCCTCGGGGAAGTTCGCCGCGTGCGTCTCGACGGCGCGGTCCCAGTGGTTGGCGCCGAGGACCACGTCGAAGCCGGCGCGGCGGAACCCGTCGGAGTCCCCACCGGCACCGCAGAACAGATGGATGGAGGTCGGCCGTGAGGTAGCGGATCGGCGCGTCACCGGCCTGCCTCCCGCCCGGAGAAGGTCACGGCCAGCCGGTGGGGGTTCACGGTGGGGCGGCTGGTGGTGACGAGCCAGAGGGGGGCGTGGCCGGTGCCGTGGCAGGCCGGGCAGACGACGGGGATGACGTGGCGGGAGCCGTCGGCGTGACGGGTGCCGGTGGTGATGGCGACGATGGGGAAGCCGTCGCAGTCGGGGCAGATACGGGAAGCGAGCGCGGGACGGTCAGGCATGATGGAGATTCCTTCCGGTTGAGAGATCGGGTAGGGGCTTGGGCCGTCCGGGCGGCGGATGCTTGGCGGTATCGAGGCCGCCCGGAGGGCCGGTCAGCGCTGGTTGTTCATGAGCGAGCGGATCACCACGGCCAGCAGCGCGAGCGATCCCGCGGTGATGGCGATGGCGAGGAACATCGAGGTGAGCACCGCGCCGCCGACCAGCACACCGGCCACGACGGCGAGCGGCTTGCTCTTGACCAGGTCCAGGACCGCGCTGGTGTGAGTCGCCGGGGCGGCGGCCGGCCGGGGGACCGGAGCGGACTCCTGTCGGGCGGCCGGGGCCGTGGCGTGAGTGGGCGGGGTGTAGACGTCCGGAGCCGGGTACTTGGGCTTGAACATGACGGATCTTCCTTTCGGATCAGGTCACTTGGTGGTGCCGTTGACGATGTCGACACCGGTCTTGGTGCCGGACTCGATGGCCGGGGCGAGGAAGGTGTCGGCGAGGAGGAAGCCGCCGAGGAGGAGCACGACGATCAGCCACGTCGGTGGGCGCAGCATCTTGATTCCGAAGTAGCCGAAGATGGCGACCACGAGGACCAGGGGCAGTTCGACGGTCACGAGGGTTCAGTCCCTTCAGTGATCTGGTGGGCGATGGCGTCCGCGAGCTGCGGGGCGACGCCGAGGCGGGTGCGCAGCGTTGCGGTGTCGATCGGGCTGCCGGTGGTGGTGCGGTGCGCGTCGGCGACCTTGCGGGCATGCGCCAGCAGCGCGGCAGGCACAGGGATGGCGGGCGGCAGAGCCGGAACCGGAGCAGCCTCGGGGACCGGTACCGGCACCTCAGCGGGTGCTTCGCGGCTCACGGCGATGTCCGGGACTGGTTCGGCAGCCGGAGCCGTCTTCGGCATCTCAGAATGCGAGTGCGTCGGGGTGTGGACGAGGAGGGTGCCGCCGAGGAACGCGAGTGCGGGCCAGCCGGCCACCAGGATCCGGAGCCAGGCGGGCACGTCGGTCAGGTCGAGCAGTCCCGCGGTCGCCACGTTCGCGCCGAGAGAGGCCACGAGAGCGACGGCGAACCAGGTCCACGCGGCACGGATCGGCCCTCCGGTACTGCGGAGGATGCGCAGACGGCGCCAGGCAGCGACCAGCAGCAGGTCGACGCTGATGGGGTAGGCCCAGGCCTTCCAGCCGTCCTGTCCGGCAGCGGCGGCGATGTCGTGCAGGTGGGCGAAGGACAGCGCACCGGCGATCACGGCCTGAACGAGTACGGCATCGGGCCGCACGGAACGGGTCGAGCGGGTCACGGGTCTTCACCTCCTTCACAAGGGGTTGGGGGCCGGGGCCGGGCGGGGCTCACAGGTCCTGCCGCCCGGCACCTGGCGGGGATCAGTCGGTCGGGGCCTGGCCGGTGCCGAAGCAGGTCAGACACAGGGCTTCCTGCCGGTCGCTGCTCTCGCGCTTGCTGCGGGCGCCGACCTTGAAGGACTCGGAGACCTGGCCGGTGGTGCAGTCCGGACACGGTGTCGGCTTGGGCTTGGCCGTTCGGCGGGCGGGACGCTTGGCTGCGGGCACGGGGCTTCTCCTTTCAGGCATGGGAGGGGTAGGGACATGGCGCGAAGGCGGTCACGCCGACCGGGGGAAGGGGGGTGCTACCAGGACTCGGGGACCGTCACCGTTGCGGCAGCCGGCGCCGGGCACGCGGCGGGGATGCTGAGCTCGGGACGGAACGGCTCCAGTGCCGGAACGTTCGGGGTGAGGTGCGCGAACTCGCGGCACACCGCAGCGACTTCACCCAGCGTCGTCCTCGGAGTGCGGATGCGGGACCAGCCACCCGAGGAATCACCCGCGATGGCAGTACCGGCCCGTTCGGCAGCGATGGCGGTAGCGGCCACGACGGCGAGTTCGTTGATGTCGCCCAGGCCCATGTCGGCGGTCTGCTTGTCGTTGCAGCGGTGCACCACACGGCCGGTGAGCTGGGCACGCAGGGCCGTTGCACCCTTGCCGAGTTCGGAGCCGAAGCGCTGCCCGCACACCTCCAGATAGATCCCCACCGCACGGGCCAGCTGCGCAAGGCGCACCAGCTGCGTGACCATGCGATCCCGGCGCGCTGTGTCCGTCTTGGAGGTGATGAGGAACAGTTCGGCGATCTCGTCGATCAGGACCACGATCGGGACCGGGCGCAGGTGCTTGGGCAGGCCCCAGATGTCCGAGGTGATGTCTTCCAACTGGGTGCCGGGGCCGATGCCCTGGTGCAGGCACAGCAGATCGAACCGGTCCTCCATCTCTGCCACCAGGGCATCCAGCAGCCCGTCGGCCTGATCAGGGGTGATGGCGAGTGCGGTCAGGCGCGGGGCGAACGGACTCTGTTCCACGCCGCGTTTGCAGTCGATGCCCACGATGGCGACATCCAGCGGCGCGAGGCCCTTGATCAGGCAGCGTTGGTACATCGACTTGCCCGACTTGTTCGCGCCCAGGGTGAGGCCGTGCGGGATATCCCGGTAGTCACGGACGAACGGCAGACCGTCTTCCCGCAGCGCCACGGTGACCGACAGCGGCCCGGTGGGCAGGCGGCGGGGCATCCGCACATGGTCGAGGATGTCGAAGCCGGTCAGCCGCAGGTCGACCACGCCCGGTTTGAGTTCGGCGACGTGGACGGAGTAGATGCCCCAGGCGTGCCGCAGCCGTTCGGCCGACTTGACCACGTCTTCCGGCGCAAGCCCCGCGGCGAGCCGCAGGCGCAGGCGGAGTCCGGTGGTGGTGGGGCGTATCCCGCGCACCTTCGGGATGCCGGGGCGGGACACGGTGTCGCCGGCGGACAGCTTGTGGGCGAAGACCCGCCACCAGGGAGGGGTGACGGTCAGCTCACAAGCTTCCATCGTGCGGCGGTAGGAGGAGAAGACCCGGTACAGGGCGGCCGGGAGACCGACCAGGGTCCAGTACACGGCCGGGGCCTTGACGCGGGCCACCAGGAGCAGGGCGGTACCTATCACCGCCAGCGCTAAGAGCGTTCCTCCACTCATGGCGATCAGGCCTTGCCGTTGGAGGCGGCCGGAACCTCTGCGGCCATCACGGCAGTGGCGCGGTAGCTGATGCCGTGCCCGTATTCGTTCTCCCACGGGGTGGCCACCAGACCGGGCAGAGCCACCGGGGAACCAGGGAACAGGTCCGGCTGAATGCCGTCCTCGGCGACCACGACGGTCTCAGCGTCGGGGCGACCGTCCACGATCACGGCCACGTTCACGTTGTACAGAACCTTGCCGGACTGCTTGTCGATCGCGACCTCACCGGTCTCCCGGTTCCTGACCTTCTTCTCCGGGACCTGGATGAGCATCACCGTCATGGCCTCGGTTTTCACGGGGATCTTCCGCATGAGTCTTACTCCTTGCTCGGAGGGTTGATCCAACTGGCAAGTGGCGCACGCCAGTTGAACTGGCTTGCACCAGTAGAACTGGCTCAAGCCAGTTGCGTCAACCCCCCGCTTGGAACTGGCTCAAGCCAGGCCGTAAACTGGCGCCAGCCAGTAGGAGAGGTAGTGATGACTGACCAGGCCGAAGATCGAAGGCCGCTGAGTCGACGGATCGCGGATCAACTCCGCAAAGAGATCGAAAGCGGGCAGCATGCGCCCGGAGCGAAGCTCCCGTCCCAGCGCAAGCTTGCGGAGCGGTTCGGGGCCGTCCGCAACACAGTCGACGAAGCCCTGAAGATCCTCGCCCAAGAAGGGCTGGTGGTCGCTGAGCATGGTCGGGGCGTGTTCGTTCGCGTGAAGCAGCCCCTCATTCGCCTGGGCAGCGATAGATACTCACCGAAGTACCGCGAATCAGGACTGTCGCCGTTCCTTGTGGAATGCGCGAAGCAGGGCAAGGTCGGAAGGTTCGAAGTCCTTGGCATCGAGCGCATCAGGCCGGACAACGCCCTAGCGGACCAGCTCAAGGTCTCCGACAAGACCAAGTCCGTAGTGCGTCGAGAGAATGTGTTCTACGCGGATACAGACCCCGTCTATCGCGTGACGACGTGGATCCCATGGCGCATCGCGCAGGGAACGGGCCTCCTTCAAGCGGAGGTCCCTCACCAGTACGGAATTCACGGAGTCTTCGAAGACAAGGGCCACGCGATGGCCCGTATCAGCGATGAGATCACGGCACGCATGCCCACACCGGACGAAGTCGGATACCTAAACCTGTCTCCCGGCGTGCCCGTCATCGAGGTGATGCACACCAGCATCGACCAGGACGGCGAACCCTACGAGGTGACCAGGTTCGTGATGCGTGCCGACATGAACGGACTCAGTTACAACGTCCCGGTCGAATGAGAAGTCAGAGCTAGGAGTTCACCGTGAATGCTGACGCAACAACCGAGCCGAACGTGATCATCCGGACTCGCACTGACGAGGATCTCCCAGCCGCTGCCGCCGGGCTCGTAACAGTCCATGCCGCCGACGGTTACCCCGTAGAGGGTGTGGAGGACCCCCAGGGATGGCTGAGTCCGCCGGGGCTGCTCGAAGCGTGGGTAGCCGAGATGGCGGGACAGGTCGTAGGCCATGTCGCGGTCAGCCAGCCGCAGGGCGAAGAAGCCGTCTCGCTCTACCTGAAGCAAGCGCAGGTATCAGAGGATCAAGTCGGCGTCCTTGCAAGGCTCTTCGTATTGCCACAGGCGCGAGGGAAGGCTGTCGGTGAAGGTCTCGCCAGGGAAGCCGCCTCGTACGCCCGAAGCCGCAACCTCGCTCTCGTCGGCGATGTCATGACCAAGGACGCTGCGGCGATCCGCCTCTACGAGCGGCTCGGCTGCCAGATCATCGGAAGCACCATTCACACCTACGGCGAAGGCCAACAGACATCCGCTCTCTGCTTCGTCGCACCCACCGACTGACCAGCAGCGCGAGCAATCAGAGGCAGCGCGGACAAACTTTCCCTACATCATCAAGTGCTCGCTTCGCTCGCTGCCCGACCGGGGTTCGGGCAGCGACCCGGATCACTGCACCCCAGCCGCCACCGCAGCCCAGCCACCACGAGCCCGGCTCCATCCCACGCTCGCCATGAGCCTGAGTGGCCCCAGAAGGCTTCAAAGACGCCAGGGCACCGGCACATTCGGAAGCGGCGGAAAGCTCGGAGAACACCACAGTTGACGCTTGGGGCGTCTGCTTTCCCGGCCTCCTGAACAGCGATGCTGTCTGACACGAGGTCAGAGGTGCCGCACGGAGTGCGGCGGCGCCGGCCGGACGCCGACGCGCTTGCCCCTCCATGTCTACGCCACCGGGGCCGCACGTCGTCGCCCGCCCGCGCCCACAAGGGGGCGAAAAGAACCAGGCCGGGGGTGGGGACGGACGGCTCCACGGCTTTACCCACACTCCCCGATCCGGGACCCGCGTCGAGCAGGACCAGGGGGCCACTCGGACACATTGCGGGCAGGGGTGAAACCTGCCCGAGTAGCCGGCAAGCGTACGGCCCCCTGATCATGCACGACCCCAAACCGGGCAGGACACCGGCCAAACCCGCTACACCGCCCTCACGTGTCAAGGCTGCTGCGCTCGCTGCCCGACCTGGGTTCAGAGCGTGTTTCGGTCGGCCCGTCCAGGCGACCGACACCTAGCTGGTCGCGCCGTGAGTAGGGCATCTACCAATGAGCCTCACCGAGCGATCGCCGCCGGGGGGCACGGCGAGCGGCACGGGTGTAAGCAGGAGATATGCGCGTCCGGCATGTTCTTTCCCCCCTCGGCAGATCCTGGCAGCCGAGCTCCGGGCTGATCGCCATTCCGCTCGCGATCATCGCGGCGGTCACGGTGATCGACATCAACATCCCGACGACCGTCCACCTTGGCCCGTTCCTGGTCGCGGCGCCCGCGATCACCGCTTCTTTCGCCGGGCCAAGTGTCACCGGTGCCATCGGAGCTCTCGCTGTGGGGGCCCAGGCCCTCATAGGTCAGCTGCATGGCGGTCTGATGACAGCGAACCACCTGGCTCAGATCGCCGCTCTGTTCGTGATCTCCGTATTGGTGATGACCTTCTGCTACGTGCGCGATCGGCGTGAGCGGAAGCTGGAAGAGGTACGTGCCGTGGCCGCCATGGCACAGCGGGTTCTGGTGCGGCCGCTGCCCAGCCGGATCGGGCGGTTGCGGATCGCATCCATGTACATCGCAGCCGAGGCCGAGGCCCAGATCGGCGGCGACCTGTACGCGGCGGTGCCCACCCCCGGCGCGACCCGCCTGGTCATTGGCGACGTCCGCGGCAGGGGCCTGCCTGCCATCGATGAAGCCGCGTCGATCCTCGGGGCCTTCCGGGGCTCCGCCTATCGGAAGCTTTCTCTGCCCGGCATCGCAGCACACCTGGGAAACGCCGCGTACTGGACCAAGACTCACCTCGCCGACGGTAATCCGGACGCCGAGGAGTCGTTCGCGACCGCGCTGGTACTGGACATCAACGACGACGGCCCCTTCATCAGCGTGGTGAACTGCGGGCATCCCCCGCCTCTCCTGCTACGGGACGGCAAGGTCCGGTCTCTGGAAGCTGACGAGCCCGCACTCCCCTTGGGCCTCACCGCCCCGTCGGCGAGCGACTACAAGGTGGAGACGTTCACGTTCGAGCCCGGCGAGCTGCTGTTGCTCTACACCGACGGTGTCATCGAAACCCGGGACCACAGCGGCACCTTCTACCCTCTGGTCGACCGCGTCGCCTCCTGCAACGCGACCGACCCAGATTCCCTCGTACGGCACCTCCACCACGACTTGCTCCGCTATGCCGGCGGAAATCTGGGCGATGACGCAGCCATGATCGCGATTACCAAAAGCCCCTGAACCGTGTAGGCAAGCCAGTGCGCGGAGCCAGCCCCGTTTGCCGGAAACCTTGGCTCCCTCCTACTCCACGTTCCCCCGTTCTGCGGCTTCGGTCGCCGCGTACGGGTCGAAGGGCACATCAACCGTTTAAGACGATCAAGCGGCAGATGTACGGCCGAGGCTCCTTCCGGCTCCTCCGCACCCGCGTCCTGCTGCGATCGTGACTGTGAAGAAATTCCGACCGGGTCTAAAACCGGAGAGTGCCATCAACCTTCGACGTGGTCGCCAGTGAGGCAGGTACCGGGACTGGTAACTGCTGACACCACACCTCGCGGACGGCCTACGTGTCATGAAAGCAAGGCTGGGTACCGATACTCAAACGCGGCGTCTCCCGCTAGGCACGATTGTCCGGAAGGAACGCAGTACCGTGCGCCCATAGGGCGTAAGGAGCATTGCGCCAGCTGTAAAAAGTGCACTGCCGAAAGCCGTCGCAAGGCTTATAACTGACCTGAGTCCAAGGACTTGCAGGATCCCGAGTGCTGTACCGAGGGGGAGACCCAGGATGGTGAGGATGCCAAGGGCTGCCCCGATCTGGCGACTCTCCTGGGTCTGGACGAGACGGTTGAGTTCGTTGATCTCGGTGACGACCCGGTCATAGCGTTCGAGCATCCGATGCTGCCGCTGGAAGGCAGAGAAAAGATCGTTGGCACGATGGTCCGTGGTCAGGACCTGTTTCCAGTACGAGCTTCGAAACGTGGCCAGCCGTAACTCCAGCGAAGCCAGATTCATGCCCACATTTGCAGATCCCAGCGCGCTGGCGGCGTCGTGTGCCAACTCGACTAAGCGGTCACGCTGGATGATGCCGAACAGCAGCGAGTCCAGGTAGACGGTCCTGACGTAGAGTTCAGCGACCAGGTGGAAGGGGTCGTCTGGGCGGAGCCCGACGAACGCCGCCCCCCTGCTGAGCACCAGCGCCTTCCAGGAGGCGGAGATACACAAGGCATTACCCACCAGTTCTTCGCGGCTTTCGGGATGCGGAGGGTAGTCATCTAGAGAGGTACGTGACGCCAACGTGAACAGCCATTCGTCTACAGTGCTCCAGTTCAGATTGGCCAACTCCGGATAGACCTTGGGAAGCGGCATTCGCCAAGGTGTGACGAGAGCTAAGGTGTACGGCGCGTCCTGGGACTGTAGGTGAGCAAATGGGTAAGCGGTGCGGCCCTGCCATTCGATGCTGGCTACATCCCGGAGCAGATCTTCCCCAGGCAAGGCATATGCCGGAGCGGTGGGGCGTCCTGCGAAGTACCGCGCGACATCAAGAACGGCCGACTGTTCGACCCTTAAGTGCAGTACAACCAGCCCGTTTTGTCGCTCGGTTGCCGAATCGATCCGCTGCACCTCAACGGCCACAAGCGTCATTCCGTCGTGGTTCATGTTTACCTGAATGTGCCAGCGTCGTGGCTCAGTTGGTGTTCCATACAGCACTTCGGCTACAGCAGGTAGGAAGTAGAACTTCCGCATGCCGACTTCAGCACGCAAACCGCCATGGCTCAGGGGAAGCGGGCCGGACTTCCACGGGTGTGAGCAGTCACCGATCAGTTTCGCAGGCAGGGCCACGATGAGTATCTGTCCCGTGCACTCGGGGTTCGACATCCGTACAGCCTCGCCTCTCTTCGCATGAGGCCCGGGAACCTCGCTGTCCAGGTAGGTGTCCCGAGCGGCATGTCGCCTGAGCACTAGCAAGAACTCCAGGATAGGAGTACGGCTACGGTTGTTCTCCAATTTTGAGGCTAATGATCATGGTGACCACCGGACTTCCAGCCTCTCTACCACGCGCCGCCCGCCGACTGGATACTCGGCGAGCCGCCGCCCGTAGCGGCTGTGCACCCGGCGCGAGGCAGTCGCGCAGTCTGGGCACCTCAACTCCGTTACAGCGCTGTGGGCTTCGGCCACAACCACCCCGTCCACCTCGGCCAACCGGTCCAGCACCATCCCCACGGCATCCGGGAACAGCACGTCCTTCAACGCGAGCAGATCCCACATGACCAGGGCATTCCCGCTGCCAAACGCACTGGCCAAGGACTACGCGATCGTGACCGTCCCGAAATTCCGCCCAGACCCATTTTCAGAGATCCTCATCACAGGTTCGAACCCTGCCGAGTGCACACCGTTGAGAGGCCCTTCTGAGAGATCCGGAAGGCCTCTTGCGTTGCCCGTACAGCAGCGAGGCACAGCGGCCGAGTCGCACGCCTCGCGCGGCTCGGCCGACCGCCGCGTCTGCCGCCGCCCCGCGCTATGATCATGCGACAGTTTGTTCGATTTGTTTGACTGAGGGGGACTCGATGAGGCGGATCATGAGGGCAGCGGCGGTCGTCGCTGCCTCTGCAGGGCTCTTCACTGCTGTGTCGACCGGCCCGGCTTCGGCCGGCGTCTGGCAGGCGACCTTCGAGTTGGGGAACCAGCCCGGAGAGGGGGGTACGGATGTGGGCTACACCCACGGTGGGATCAACTTCACCAACCAATCCGTCCAGATCCAAGGCACGGTCAAGTCCAACAACATCCACTGCGCGCAGGTGACGTTCTTCGTGTTCTACGCGAACCAGGTCGACGCAATTGACCGTCAGACGCGCACAGCTTGCGGTCGGGGGCCAGGGAGCAGCAGAGACTTCAACTTCACCGTTCCCGCGCCGAAGCCGGGTGGAGCCGAAAGGGTCAACATCTTCTTTGACTATCAGGACAGCAAGGACCACTGGGTATATTATTCAAGCACCTCAGTGTCAAACCTGGGCAATTGAACAAGGGATGGAAGCAGTAGCACCACTACTGCGACCGGATCACAGGTTCAAGTCCTGCTGAGTGCACAGCGTTGAGAGGCCCGTCGGAGAGATCCGGTGGGCCTCTTGCGACATGTTCACGCCCGCGGGCGAGCGCCTCGACGTCCAGCGGCTGCGCGTACTCCCGGTCGATCCGGCTCCCCGTGCCACAACCGCGCCAGATCGGGCGGGGAGCCACGGGGAACTGCGGTCGCCGACAGGGTGCTCAGGCCGCACCTGTCGAAGTCGACATGCCGCAGGTCAGGCACCAACTCGCCCCACCTCGCTCCTAAGCTTGTTCCTTAACCTCCGGCTTGATCATCAGCGTCCGCCAGGGCACTCGTTCGGGTGATCGCCGGACGTGGGGGCGGCCTTCTCGTGATCCTGAACTCTGCGAGGAGATCAGTAAGTTCACGAAGAAGGCCGCGGTGATAAGTGTGCTGGAACGGGTCGGCGAGCGGGACGCATTCGAGGAACTGTCACACTTCCGGACCGACTTCTACGGGTGCTTGTCGGCGCGGGCGGACGCGTTCTTCGAACTCACCGACGCGCTTCTGTGCGCGGACGGGCCGGTGAAGACGCCGGTGGAGTTGTCGCTGACCGCTGAGCACCGCCGCGGCTACGGCTCCCTGTATGCGGCGCTCAACCACGGTCGACTCGATGTCGAGCGTCTGCGTGACCTGCTGGTCTCGGTGCCGCTGCCGCGCCTCGAGGGGCGGATCGTGCTGTCCGTGGACGTCTCGCCGTGGCTCCGATCGGATGCGGCGTGCTCGCCGGAGCGGCTGTTCTGCCACGTTCACGGCCGGTCTCGGGCGGCCGCTCAGATCATCCCGGGCTGGCCGTACTCCGTGGTAGCCGCCCTGTCCCCAGGCTCATCGTCGTGGACTGCGGTCCTGGACGCGGTCCGCCTGGGCCCCGAGGACGACGCCACCGCTGTCACCGCCACCCAGCTGCGCGCCGTGGTCGAGCGCCTGGTCCGCGCCGACCAGTGGCGGACCGGCGACCAGAAGATGCTGGTCGTGATGGACGCCGGCTACGACGTGACTCGCCTGGCGTGGGTGCTGCGGGATCTGCCCGTCGAACTGGTCGGCCGCCTGCGCTCCGACCGGGTGTTGAGGGTTCCGCCACGGCCGTTGTCCTTCACCTACCAACCCCTGGGACGCCCGCGGAAGCACGGCCTGGAACTCCGGCTGGCCAAGCCGGAGACCTGGCCTGAGCCCGCGCTGGTGACGGTCAACGACACCGACCGCTACGGCAAGGCCCACACCCAGGCCTGGGACCGGGTCCACCCCCGGCTGACCCACCGCTCCTCGTGGGTCGACCACGACGGCGAACTCCCCCTGGTCGAGGGCACCCTGATCCGGCTCAAGGTCCAGCGCCTGCCCGGCGATCGCGACGCACCGCCCCTGTGGCTGTGGTCCTCGAAAACCGGCGCCACCACCACCGACGTGGACCAGGCCTGGTCCTGCTACCTGCGCCGCTTCGACCTGGAGCACACCTTCCGCTACTTCAAACAGGACCTCGGCTGGACCCGCCCGCGCCTGCGCAACCCACAGGCAGCCGACCGCTGGACCTGGCTCGTGATCGTCGCCCACACTCAGCTCCGCCTCGCCGCCCCAGCCACCGCCGACCAGCGCAAGCCCTGGGAGAAGACCACCCACGCCGGCACCGCCAGGACCCCGACGCGTGTTCGTCGAGCATTCCGGAACATCCGGCCCCACCTCGCAAACCCGGCCAGGGTTCCGAAACCCACCCGGCCCGGACCTGGACGGCCACCCGGCTCAAAGAACCGCCACCCCGCCACCCGCTACGACGTGGGCAAGACCGTCAAACGCCCGGAGACGCTGATCGAACGCGATCAAGCCCGGCGATAAGGAACAAGCTAAGGCGGTGTTTCAAAAAGGGCCGTGCTGTACAGCAGCGGAGTACAGCAACCACAGTGGCCGCAGCCGACTGACAGCACACCTGCGGAGCTGAGCCGTCAGCCCGGCAGAGCTCAGCGACCGCCCCGGCCGTAGTTCGCATCGAGGAGGCCAGTAATCCGCCGGCCCGTCGTATCGTGAGCCCGCGCGCAACGAGAGACACGACGAGTCGCTGTCCAGCGAGGAGCTGGAGTTATTCCTGCAGTACCTTCACCGCTTCGCCCGGCACGACGTCGATCTGTTCACTCTCATGGAAGTTGGCGACCCCCTCCACCCCCGCTACGTGACGCTGACCACTGAGCCCGCTCCTGGCGTTGACCGGTCTGCCTACCGCCGTCCGTGAGTGAGTTGCTCGGGGCCGCCTGACATCCATGGCTGACATCAAACGACGGCAGACTTCGGCAGTTCTCAGCGGTCGAGGGCAGCGCCATGGGCCCCACACGGAACCATCGTTGGGGACGGCTGATCGCACTCATAAAGCGGTGGCCGATCGGCACGACCCGAGGGCTGCAAGCGCGTCCCGGCCGTCGTAGCCTTCCCCGCCGACGCGTCGCCGTCCTATGGTGCCCTGCTCCGAGACAACCGCCGCTTCACGACAGCCACACCGGCAGCCGCCGCGGCGCCTTGACTCCGTCATTGAGACTCCACCGACCAGATGGCCGCTGCAGGTCAGATCGGTTGCAGAATCCGTCGGATGGCCGATCTCGAATTGCGGCTGACGAGGGGCAGCAGCAATGTCGAAGCACACGGAGCATGGGGTTCACGACACCAGCAGTTGGAGGAGTTGACAGATGGCCAGGCCAACAAAGCGTGAATATTACATGACGAAGGACGGCGTTATCGTCTGCTTCAAGAGTGAGAACTATGACTGCGTTGTTGTCGACAGGAATAGCCGGGGCAGAAGAGACGCATTCCTCACCCCCCGAGAGCTGACCAGCTTCCATGATGAGGCTCTCGCAGGCTGCACTCGAGAGATCAACCGAATCTTGGACGAGGTCGTGGCCAAAGGTCACCACAATGGACACGAGGACCATAAGGAACTGCGCATCCTCCTCACTGATCAAGGACCCCTACTCGCGTGGGCCCAGCCGACGATTGACAAGGACGATCCTGACTCAGTCGCCCGAGCCCTCAAGATCGAATACGAGTGAGGCAGAGGGGACAGCTCCTCCTGCTGTCGGCCACAGCCCTGCTTTCGGCCTCTCGCATAAGGCGAAGTCCGTCTGCAAGATTCACGGGGTTCTTAGGGGCAGCCGCAATATCCAAGCACGCGGAGCATGTGGTTCACGATAACAACTACTTGAAGGAATTGACGGATGGCCAGGCCAACGAAGCGCGAGTGGACGTCGACAAAGAACGGCACAGTCGTGTGCTTCAAGAGCGAGAACTACGACTGCTTTGTCATCGACAGGAATAGCCGGGGCAGAAGAGACGCATTCCTCACCCCCCGAGAGCTGACCAGCTTCCATGATGAGGCTCTCGCAGGCTGCACTCGAGAGATCAACCGAATCTTGGACGAGGTCGTGGCCAAAGGTCACCACAATGGACACGAGGACCATAAGGAACTGTGCATCCTCCTCACTGATCGAGGCCCCCTACTCGCGTGGGTCCAGCATGCGATCGACAAGGACGATCCTGACTCAGTCGCCCAAACCCTCAAGGTCGAGTGCGAGTGAGAGGGGCGTGCACGCTGCTCCCGCTGTCGACCACCGTCCTCCCTGCCCGGCGTCCGTGCCGGATGGCGGACCACCATGGTCACTCTCATCCCGTAGCGGTCCAGGTCCCCGCTGGCTGTCGCGGTACCCGTCACTGCCCGGAGGCCGGTCCGGGGGCGCTATCCCGGCGGGCGCCTTGCGGTCGGTGAGGAACAGCGGTCCGCACGCCCGGCCGGCGTCGGACTGCTCCACGCCTTCGACTCGCCCATACTTCAGCAGGGTGCGGCACGCATGTCACACCAGGGATAGCCTTCCCCTCCGTTCGAAGGCACCTGGAGGCTCCCTGTGCAGACCACCGTTTTCCTGCTGCGGGACGCGCTGGGTCTAGGTGGCGGTCTGGTGGGCTCCTGGGA
Organism: Streptomyces sp. NPDC002926; assembly: GCF_053591755.1. Lineage (NCBI taxonomy): Bacteria > Bacillati > Actinomycetota > Actinomycetes > Kitasatosporales > Streptomycetaceae > Streptomyces > Streptomyces sp. NPDC002926. The sequence goes on along the minus strand of NZ_JBSFUK010000002.1, from coordinate 479,830 downwards.
GCTGACCCGCCAGGCTTCGGGACCGGGCTGGAGAAAGCCGCGGGTGTTCTCTGCGATGGCGGCTTTGATTCTTGCCGCGCTGCTCGCGGTCTAGACATAGCCAGTCGGCGGGCCCCTTCTCCAAGGGCCCTGTCGGGCGTGACTCGCCTGGGCGGCGAACTACAACACGTGGCTGGGGGCAAGCACAGCGGCTCTCGCTGACATCAGTGCCTGACACCAACAGCGGCACGAACGACCAGGTCAGAGGGCTTCTCTCGACGGAGTGATCGGCTCGCCAGACTTACGTACTACAGGCAAGACACTCCAGGGGAAGTTGATCCACTCGTCGGTGCGCTTCCAGACGTACTCGCACTTCACCAGCGAATGCGACTTCTCGTAGATGACGGCGCTGCGCACCTCGGCAACATGGTCGACGCAGAAGTCGCGCACGAGCTTCAGCGTCTTGCCGGTGTCGGCGACGTCGTCGGCGATAAGGATCTTCTTGTCCGAGAAATCAATGGCGTTCGGGATGGGCGCGAGCATGACCGGCATCGCGAGAGTGGTCCCCACCCCCGTATAGAACTCGACGTTCACCAGGTGGATGTTCTTGCAGTCGAGCGCGTACGCCAGTCCCCCGGCGACGAACACGCCGCCCCTGGCGATGCTGAGCACGATGTCGGGCTCGTACCCGTCGTCGGCGACGGTCTGCGCCAGTTCGCGGATCGCGCCGCCGAACTTCTCGTACGACAGGTTCTCCCGTACATCACTCATCGCTCACACCTGTGTCCGGTGGAAGTTCATGTACGACCGGGACGCCGTGGGCCCCCGCTGCCCCTGGTAGCGGGACCCGTACCGCTCGCTCCCGTACGGGAATTCGGCCGGCGAACTCAGCCGGAACATGCAGAGCTGACCGATCTTCATGCCGGGCCAGAGCTTGATGGGCAGCGTCGCGAGATTCGACAGCTCGAGCGTGACGTGCCCGGAGAATCCGGGGTCGATGAACCCGGCGGTCGAGTGCGTGACCAGCCCCAGCCGGCCGAGACTGGACTTCCCCTCCAGCCGCGAGGCGAGGTCGTCCGGCAGCGAGATGACCTCGTAGGTCGAGGCAAGGACGAACTCACCGGGGTGGAGGATGAATGCCTCGTCCCCCTCCGGCTCGACCTTCCTGGTCAGATCCGTCTGCTCGACAGCTGGATCAATATGCGGATAGCGGTGGTTCTCGAACACCCGGAAGTAGCGGTCGAGCCGCACATCGATGCTCGAGGGCTGCACCATGGATTCGTCGTACGGGTCGATGCGCACCCGTCCGGCGTCGATCTCGGCCCGGATGTCCTTGTCAGAGAGAAGCACGCCCCGAGGATACGCAGAGTGCGCGGGCCCACCCCAATCGGGACAGCCCGCGCCCACTCCGACCGCCGCTTCCCCGCGGCTGCCGGCTACCGGTTGGCCGACCGCTCCGACTCCACAGGGACGACGCTGCGAAGCCGCGCACAACGCGGACACCGGATGAGCCGCCCGGGCCCGATCCGATCGGCGCCGAGCTGCTGCATCGGGAACGAAGCGGTACTGAAGACGTGCCCCTCGGCACAGCGGACGACGGTGCGCTCCATCAAGTCCATCGGGTCCCTTCCCCAACAAAATGCGGACGAACGACCACATTAGGGGATGAACGGGACGCACCCGCATCCGGCGCTCCGACGGCACTCCGCACGCAACGGTACGCCTCAACTCCCGTGCGCCGCAGCCGCATCCGGGTCAGTGACATCAACCGGATCCGGGGCGGCGTCATCGACCGCATCCGCTCCCTGGACAGCACGAAGGCCCCGCGGCGAAATACACCGGGGGCCAGCAATGGGGTACAGTGTGCGACGATGCGGTGCCGGTCGACGGTCCGTCGCGCGGGTGTAGTTTAATGGTAGAACATGAGCTTCCCAAGCTCAGAGCGCGGGTTCGATTCCCGTCACCCGCTCCAATAGATGAGGCCCAGGTCAGGGACATGATCCCCAACCCGGGCCTTTGTGTTGTCTAGACCGATTCAGGCGTCGCGCACCACTTCCGCGCCACTTGGGCCCTCTTCCCGCTGGTCAGAGCCCTTCTTCCTCGCGGCCCGGACTGAGTGCTGGTCGATCAGCGCGGCGGCGATCAACTCCCGCATGCGTTCCGTGTCCTGCGGCGTGCTCAAGCCACGCTTGGGCAGTATCAGCACTCCGGCGCCCCATACATCCGGGGTGAGTAGCACGAAGACCCGGCGCCCCTCGACGCAGCGCCCGTAGAACTCCCAACCTGTGTGGTTCGTATGACGCTCGGACACAGTGCCGATCCCTGATTGATCGACCGTGACGCGATGTTCGCCCAGGTGCCTGGCGTATCCGAGCAAGCCCAGAGCCATCAGCCAGCGGGACGCGATCATGATGACGATGACGGTCACAGTGAACCGCAATACCCCCAGAGCAGGGGAATCGATGCCCTTGGCCGCAACGTTGATCGCGACCACCAGACCGAGGAAGATGCCCACTGCCCACAGGACGCGACAACCCCACCGGCCAACCGGACTGTGCCGCATCTGAAGTCTCAACCCGTCGGCTATCTCCCGCAGTGTCACCGTGTACGTGAACTGCACGGATACGTCGGCGGTCATACGTCCTCCCCCAAAGCTGATGGACAAGGGATCGTACTGGTGGGCGATCAACCGCTACTCATCCCACGGCAGCCGGATTGCAGGTCTCGGTGAGATCTGCGCCCCCAGACACTTCGGGGGCCGCCGGGAAGCCCTACCTCCTGGACCTCGTACACGTCTCCCACGCGGATGCCAGCCGGGTTGCGCGGGCCGGTCGCCTCATCCATGTCGCCCGATGTGCCAGGGGTGACCTCCCAACCGCATCACAGTTTCCGCGGACGCAAACGGCCGTGCCAGACCTGTGCCCGATCGGTCGGCAAACCAACGACGGGGCCGAGAGCAGCCCACGGTGCCATCCCCTCATCCGGGGCAATGCTCTGCAGGAGCGGGGCACGGGCCCTGGCCCGCCACCCGCAGTGGTCACTCGGAGGTTCGGCGAAGTACGAGGGTGACGAAGCCGAAGCTGTCGCGATAGCTGTGCAGCCATTCCGAGCGGTGGGCGGAGGCAACGGCGAGAACCTCGGCGCTGTCGGGGTCCTCGGGGTGGTCAAGCGCCCACGTCGCCAGGGATCCTGTCCAGCACCATTCGAAGTCGTCGAGTTCCTGGCGTGTGCTGATGTGCCCGAAGACAGGGGTCCAGCCGTGGGCGACGACGCGGTCCATGGTGGTCGCCAGGTCCTCGTACTCGCCCAGCATCTCGCGGGCTTCGGTGGTGGGCTCGCACTCCCAATAGGCATCGCCGACCAGGACGCGGCCGCCGGGGACGAGGTGCCTGTGGGCAGCATCGAGGGTGGACAGGAGACCGCCGAAGGCATGGGTGGCACCGACGCTGAGCACTGCGTCGAAGGGGTGGGGAGACGCGAACTCCGTGGCGTCCTGCTGGTGAAGTACGAGTCGGTCTTCGACTCCCAGATCGGCCGCCTCCTTCCGAGCCTTGGCCAGGAGCTGGGACGAGTTGTCGACGCCCTCGGCGGTCACATCCGGATGAGCGGCCAGGGTCCGCAGGAGCCAAGCCGCCTCACCGCAGCCGAGGTCGAGTACGCGTTCATCGCCCCGGTCCACGGTTCGATGGAGCAGTCGGCGCACCGACGCATCGTCAAGAGGGCTGTTGATGGGGTGATCAGAGCGTGACAGCCGAGAGATCATTTCGCGGTCCATGGCGCGCAGCCTGACAGCGTCGGATGCTCATCGCATCTGCTTTACCCCGCCGATGAACGAGTACCGGACGACTGCAACACCTGGTCACTCAGGGTGGATTCACTTCTCACCTTCAGATCTTGGATCTGAGACCGCCAACGTACAGATGAACGTGCCCACTGGTGATGTGCTGAGGCCGGTGGATCGCCCGCGCAGTACCCGCGCCGACGAGAGGCCCCGACCGATGGTCCGGGCTCTCTCGTGGCCGACTACACCTCGTTGAAGCCACGCGACGCGTCGTAGATGTCGGTCTCGATGACGACCACGAAGAAGCTCGTCACGACGTAGTGGACCATTACGCGATCTTCCCAGGCTGCGCGCGTCACAGCGTCGTTCGTGAAGGCAAGGTGACTGTCGGCGCCTTCAGGCTCAGCTGCGATTCTGTCGACAAGACGCAGGAACTTCTCCCGATCCGCGGTCGGCATGTAGTCACGGAACCGCACGACCTGCTCGGTGAACTGCACGCGTCTCTTCATCGAGGCGGGATTCTATGGACACGGCGAAGGTCCCTGCCGGGAATATTGGCCGGGCCGCGGCCCCAAAAGGCTGATCACGGGGGCGTCAGTGCAGTGCAACCTCGCCCGCGTGGACGGCACGCATGGCGCGCTCGACAGTCTCCTGGTTCTCGCCGACCGGAGCCACGTAGCCGATGACGTCGCGCGCGGCATCCTCCCCGAGCATTCGGGTGATCACCCACGTGGCAAGGTACTGGGACGCCAGGCAACCGCCCGCCGTAGCGATGTTCCCCTCGGCGTGGAACGGTGCGTCCAGCACGGTGACGTCGCAGGCTTCCACAAAGGGCCGGGACTTCATATCCGTGCAAGCCGGCACGCCATCCAGCAATCCCAGCCGGGCGAGCACCAGCGCACCGGAGCACTGGGCACCGATCAGCTGTCGCGAAGGGTCGAGCCGCAGTCTGGAAATCAGCCGGTCGTCGGCGACCACTTCTCGCGCCTTCACGCCACTACCGATCAGCACGACCTCGGCTTCGGCGACGAACTCCATGGGGCGCTGCCCTGTCACCTCGACGCCGTTCATCGACGTGACCACCGGCGTCGGCGTCGTAATGAAGGCTTCCAAGCCGTCCTTACAGCATCGGTTGATCAGCGCGGAAGCGATGAAGCTGTCGAGCTCGTTGAACCCGTCGAAGGTGACCACTGCTACCTGCATCACAACTCCTTCAAGTACGGCATCAGCTCTGCAGTCTCCCTGGCGCGCCGTTCCGGGGCGAGGGCCAATCGGCGGCTGGTGGCATGCCTACCAGCGCTCTGCGTTCCGAGCTCCGAGCCTGAGCACCGACTCACTGGCTGCTTCTCCTGTACTTCTCGGGTCCCGGACACTGCCTGGCCCGACTCTCGAGCCGTGCCGAATCCCAAGAGCGGCAGCTGAGTGTCCAGCTGCGTGACAACGCCGCCGTACAGCGGCGGACAACCGCTCATATGCGGGCCGTCGCAGCAGGTGAGACGCATACCAGCCCCAGGTCGAGCGCCCGGCCACGTTGCTTCGGGACGAAGTGGCGGCATGGCGCGGTGGCGCCCGGTGTCGATGGACGCAGTGTTCTTCTTCATCAGTCGACGGCCTTCAAGTCGCCCAAGGCGTCTCCGAGGCCCAGTTCGGTGGCACCACGGGTCTGGAAGCCCTGCTTGAACAGCTCAGCCGTGCGTTGCTGTACTCCCTCGCCCCGGACGAGTTGCTGGAACAGTGCGGCGTCCGCGCGTACTTCGGCAGGAGTCGGCAGGCTGATGGCGTTGATGGCCGACTTGGCTGCGATCAGCGCATCGCGGGGGAAGCCGCTCATGCGCGCGGCGATGCCTGCTACGAACTCGTCCAGTTCGGCGTCAGGGACGGCACGGTTGACCCATCCGTAGCGTTCGGCGAGGTCGGCGTCGAAGTCCGACGACGTCAGTACGGCTTCGAGTGCTCGGCCGCGGCCCAGCAGACGGGTGAGATGCTGGATCGCGCCCGCGCCGGGGGGAGCTCCGATTCCCACTTCGGGCTGACCCAGGATGGCGTTCTCCCGGGAGGCGAAGCGCATGTCGCAGGCAAGGAGAAACTCACTGCCCGCTCCCCGGGCGCGGCCACGCAGCTTGGCGATGGTGACGGCCGGGAGCCGGCTCAGCTTGCGAAACAGCATTCCCAGGGAGGCATCGCCGGGGCCTCCGGCCTTCGCGGCCTCAGCGGTGTACTCGGGGACTTTCGTCATGTCGACGTGCGGGAAGAAGAAGTCGGCGTCCGCACTGTCGAAGATCACCACGCGTGGGGCGGTCGGGTGGGACAGTTCCTCGAGCAGTGCGACCATGTCCCGCACGACCTCGGGACCGATGAGGTTCATCGGCGGCGCGTTGAACGTGGCGGACAGGACGTTGCCGTCCAGCCTGGTCCTGATGGTTTCGTACGAGGTGGTCATCCCGGTCTTCCTTTCGTCGCTCAGCCCCGTACTTCGCGTGGACGCGGTGCAGGGTGATGTCGTGGGATTCGGCGGCTGCGACGACCTGGCACGGGGATGGTGACCAAGCCGGAGCTGATGGCGTCGCGCCAGATCGCTCGGGGCATGAAGGTGACCTTTTCATCCGTTTTTGCCATGTTATGCCGCCCCTGGTCAGGGGGTCCCTCGCGTGGTCCTGACGCACCCAGAATCGAATGTGGGCGAGATGGGCCGGCCCTGCAGCCCGTACGGTGGGAAGGTGACGCGCCTCATCGTGGCAGCAGGAGGAGGAGGCGACGCAGTCGCCGCCGCAATGCTCGATGCCGTCCTCTACGGCGGCCGGAGTCCGGCGGTGATCCTCACGTATGCGTGGGACCGCCTCTTGATCGACCCTGTACCGGGCCCACGGGGGCCGGCCAACTTCGCCGGTCTCCGCCCACTCACCAGAAGCGTTCAGGCTGTCCCCGCCGACGCGAAGCCGGTAGCCCCCGCAGGGTCCACACTCCCCCGGCTCGCTGCCGAGCTCCCCCATACTTTCGCGCTGATCGACCCGCACCACGGCGCCGAGGGCATCATCCGCCAGCTCGAAGAACTCACCGACCACCTGGCCCCCGAGTCAATCGACCTCCTGGACGTCGGAGGCGACATCCTCGCCAAGGGGGACGAACCAACCCTTCGCAGCCCGCTCGCCGACGCCCTCACGCTCGCAGCATGCTGCCAAGTCAACGCCCCCGTAAGGCTCCTGGTCGCCGGTCCCGGCCTGGACGGAGAGCTATCGGCGGACGACCTGCGCGACCGTATGGGCCCATCCGTCCTCACACTCAAGGCCGAGCACGTCGAGCCGGTCAGTTCTGTTCTGGAATGGCACCCGTCCGAAGCCACAGCCATGCTCGCGGCCACCGCCCGAGGAGTCCGCGGCCTGTGCGAAGTCAGGGACACCGGCCTGCCGGTCCCGCTCACCGACGAGGGCCCCACCGTCCACGAAGCCGACCTGGACAACGCCCTCAACCGCAACCAACTCGCCCGCGCCATCCTCGAGACCGAAACCCTCGACGAGGCCGAGCAGCACAGTCGCGAAATCTGCGGCTACTCGGAGATCGACTACGAGCGCAACAAAGCCACTCGGCTCGGAACCCAGCAAGAACAGAAGCTCGACCCTGACGCCGCGCTGAGCCAACTCGACCGGTTTGAGGCCGAAGCACGCACCCGCGGCATCACCCACACAACGTTCCGCCGCGTCACCGAGGCCCTCGGCCTCAACGGCAAACAGCGCCAGGACCTGAGAGCTCTCCTGATCAACAGCCGTCCAGAGCAATACGCAGCCCCACTCTGGCGCGTCTCATCTCAGGGACCGCCGACTGTGGTCGGGACCTAAGACATCCATCCGAGCGCATGCGTTGCCACGCGAACGGCGCTGGGGCGGTTGAGGAGGTCGGTGCTATCGGCCCATTGGTCCACGCCTCCCGCCAGGAGACCCTGCTCGAGCAGCGAGCTCCTCTCGCCGCCACCCACACGCAGTCTGAGCAGGCACCGCAACTCCTGACCTGCAGAAGCCCTTTCAGTCCGGCCTGCCACCGTTCATCATCCGTCGAGAAGTAACCGGCTCTCCCGCGCGGCATCGAGGAATCCCCCGTACCGGAATTCACCGATGCGCGCTCTGCGACGGCTTCTCAGCGACTCGGGTCGGACGATCGTGAAAGGGTGTCGGGGGCGAGCGTTGCGAACGATCTCCGCCCCGGACGCACAGCGTTGAGCATGCAACAGGGAAAGACCGGCCGTGGCTCCGATGGGTGTGGCAAGAAATGTCGGGCAGCCTATGAGGGCCTCCCCCTTGGAGACACCTGCCGCGCTGTCACTGATCACCACATCGACACGGATGCCGACCCTCTCGGACAGCCTCGCGGCGAGCTCGCTTGCGGCACGGTTGGGATCGGCCGGCCCGAGGATGTACTCGGAATCCGCCGCTCCGCGATCCAGCATGACGACGTCCCGCACGCCGGCGTCAGGAAACTGCGTGCACAAGGTCGCACGGAGTTCTTCGCGCCGTGCTGCGGTCCCGAGATCGGGCGCCGCAGCCAACCGCACAACCCGCCGCTGCTCCAGGGAGACGACCTTTGACGCCACCACGACGATGTCACCGTCCTCGCCGGCCGCCACCTCGGCCACGACGTCCGGCGCGAGGATGTCGTCCCCGGAACGGATGGGCGGAGATTCGACCGGCACCATGACGTGAGTGATGCCGCTGCCTGACCCCAAAGCCGCGGCCAGGCCTTTCAGGCACTGCCCGATCATCTCGAGATCGCTCCGGTCCACTAGGTCAGCCCCCGGCTTTGTATGTCGACACTGTCACTCGAAAACGGCCGGTCCGTGATGGATCGCGTCGTGTAGTCCTGCGAGGTGAAGTGGCACCTGGTACCGGATTTCTCGTCGTACGCCGAAAGGTGCAGCACGAGATGGGCACCCGGAAATCGGGCCAGCAGTTGCTCGAGAGGGATCGGCGGATCCTGGTTCAGACACTCGCGGACAGCGTCAGGCAGGCCGCGCACCTGGAGCGGATCGATACCATCCGTTTTGATGGTGATCACGCGAGATCTTCCGGGAGCCAGTCTCGGCAGTGGCACATCCAGCGTTCTGAGGGTGGCCAGTTTGGTGTTCCCGTTGGAACCCGCATCGGGCAATTTCAACATGCACACCGCACTGAAATCCACGGCAGCGCGACGACCCGTATTCATGATCTTCACGCGGTATTTAACCGGTCCTCCAGGAAGCCGCGCTTTGCTTATGGCCGAGGACCAGACAACCTTCGGCGCCAGGCCCTTGGTGAGCCAGATCCAGAACAGGTACGACGATGCAATGCCGGTGACGACAGCAAGGAGCGAGGAGATGGCAATTTCGCTCATTTCGTCCCACTGTATCGACCCTGCCACAAAGGAACACTGAACACTTCGGGAGCAGAGTGCACGTGCCCCCAGAGCCCCTGCTCCCCGAAGGACTCTCCGTGGTCGGCGGTGACTATGAAGTCGAACGGCCCCGGAAGCAGCCCGAACAGAACGCGCAGCTTGGCATCCACGAGGGCTACAGCGTCTTCCTGACACTCCGCCAGTTGGGCCATGAGCCGCTCGAACCGGGTGTCCTGCCGAATCGGTTCCTTGGCGTTTCTGGCATGCGCGTAGAGGCGCTGCTGCTGCAGAATCGAATCAGGAGCCGAGTATGGGGCGTGCGTCTCCGCCGCATTGACAAAGAGCAGCCATGGCTCCGGCTGTCCGGGCAGGACCGCCGCGATTTCCTGCGGATGAGAGAGTGCAAAATGCGGCGCTTCCCAGGCCGGCAGGTCGACATCATCCGGACAATAGGTGGGCCCCCAGTAGAGGAACTCATCAAATCCCTCACGTAATTGAGGGCCTGTGAACCAGCGCACGCCGCCCGCGCCAACCGTACGATAGCCACGGCGGCGGAGGCCGTCGATCATGTTCACGCCCGCCGAGAAGCCACGTCCGCGGCTCTTCAACAGACCAGGTCTCCGAGCCGTTGGTAATTGCCGTAACGCGATGGGTGACTCAAGACCGCGTATACGGTCCGCCAGCGGAAAGTAGCCCGAGAACATAGCCGTATGTGCGGGCAGGGTGAAGGTTGCATGCGCGAGCGCCGGTTCGAGGACGGTCAGGGCATCAAGAAATGGGGTGTCGGCATGCAATGCACTGTCGTACCTGCAACTGTCCAGCGTGACAATCAGAAGCGAATTGGCGCCGTCGTACTCCGGCATTTGCCCCCCTCAGCAGCGATCCACCCCTGTCCGGGATAACTGGCCAGGCTGAGCGTAGCGGCTGCTCATGAGCGTGTCCGCCCATCGGTCGGAGTAAACGTGCGCGCGCCATCCCTCGAAAACAGGCAGGGAATGGATCTGCGATCCTTGCTCTCGCAATGAGTGCAAGCGCTCACCGGGCTTGCGAGCGAAGGCGAGTCATTCGACGGCCTCGGGGGAGCCGGTCCGAAATCCACGGACTTTCACGGGCCCATCGCCGCAGCTCACAGGGCGCCGACCGGTCCCCGAACCTCATTGCCATTGGTGGGGTACGAAGAGGTCGGCCTGCGTCGGTCCGGACAGCGGCAGCTTGATCACACAACCCGCGCATCCATGCGGCGCCCGGGTGATTCCCGAGCTCGGAGCGCGGTTCGATTCCCGTCACCCGCTCCGGGCACAAGCCCCGGGCCGGCGGCCCGGAGCTTCTTTGTTGTGCAGGCCGGCTCACCGCCGGCGAATGGCCGTTCGCACCCTCCCAGCCCTCGGACGGAGCACCGGGAGGGCGCAAGCTCGCCGCCCTGCCCGAGTACGGAGTTCAAGGCGATTCGAGCAGTCCGAGCCGGTCGGCAACGTATCGGTGGAACTGCCACAGCGGGCGTTCGAGGTGGGACAGCCGTCCGGGGGTGGCTTGCGCGGAGCGCAGACCCCGCATGACGCCCTTGTTGGCGTGGGCGTCCTCGGCCTGTACGGCATTGAGTACCCCGGTGAGGAGCTCGACCCTGTCCTGGAAGTCGGCCAGTTCGAACGCCTCCGGCGGCACCAGAATGTGCACATCGAGTTCGTGGCTCTCCGGCCCGGTGGGGCGCCAGTCGAACCATGTGGCCATGTCGGGCGAGGCGGAGAAGAAGAACATCGGGAAGACGCCGGTGACGAGACTGGACGAGCGCTGCAGCCTGGTCGCCCCTTCGGGAACCGGGAAGAGGGTCGGCATGATGGGCTGCCCGTCGGGGCCGACCCCCGCCGCGGCTTCCTTGCTGATCACCATCGGGTAGCTGAACCAGTCGTCCTCGTGCGCCCCGTCAGGAACGATCGTCGACGTGGGCCACAGCGGCTGGAGGGTGTCCCGGTGCGTGCCCATGTGGTGGTACGCCTCCGAGCCGTTCTCCACGGCGATCTTCCAGTTCACGGGCTGCTGCCCCCAGGGGAGAGAAGCGGCCAGCCGCCAGGTGCCGAGGTCGAGCGGCGCGAGGGCGGCTTGCACCGCGCCCATCCGCGGCGCCAGGGGCTCCGCCCGGGGGTCGAGGTTGACGAAGACGAAGCCGTGCCAGGTCTCGATCCGGAACCGCGGCAGTGACACGTCTTTCTTGTCGAAGCCCTCTGCCTCGTGCATCAGAGGTGCGCCCGCCAGTTCCCCGTCGAGCCGGTAAGTCCACAGGTGATAGGGGCACATGAGGCGTTTGGTGGTCCCGCACCGGGATTCGGCGTCGTTCAGGAGATCCATCGAGCGGTGCCTGCACACCCTGGAGAGGGCGTTCAGCCGCCCCTGCTCGTCACGGGTGATGACCAGGGCTTCACCGACCAGATCGACGGCGAGCCAGTCACCGGCCTCGGGGACCTGCTCTTCGCGGGCGACGCACATCCACTCCCTGCGGAAGATGCGTTCGACTTCCAGTTCGTAGAGCTCCGGCGACCAGTACGCCTCGGGCGGCAAGGCCGTCGCCCGGGCGAGCGGTAACCGCGCCACAGCGGCGATGGCGTCGAGCAGGGCTTGGGTTCCCCTACGGGCAGGGGCAGTCGGAACGTGCACGTGAGTGTCGGCCATGGGCTTAAGAATAACATTCGTTATGTAAAAATTGGAGGGCGAGTCGCGCTCGGACCCTTGCGGGATCTGCGCGGGGTCGGGCTGCCCTGCGACGACAGAGGGCTCCGGCAACGGATCGACGGCGAAGCATCCTTGCCGACTCAGTAAAGTGACGGCTCATGGGCCGTAAGCCGAATCCTGACCGTAAGCCCGAGCTGCTGGCGGAAATCGTGCAGCAGCTCGTCCGCACAGGCGTAGGCGATCTGTCGCTCCGTCCGCTGGCCACCGCGCTCGGCGTCAGCACCTACACCCTCACCTACCACTTCGGCTCCCGGGAGCAGCTGATCAGCGAGGTGGTCCAGCACATCGAGGCCGAGCAGCACCGGCTGACCACGGCCTGGTTCACCGGCGATCCGGCGCAGGCGGTGCGCGAGTACTGGACATGGCTGGAGGAGCCCCAGAACCTCGCCCAGGTGCGGCTGGTGCTGGAAGTCACCGCGCTGCCCGCAGCGAGCCAGCCGATCCCGGCCGCGGTCCGCTCGGGCCTGGTCACCGCGTGGGTGGAAGCGCTGGCGGAAGCTCTGACGGAGCGCGGCGAGGACCCGGGCACGGCCCGCGTACGCGCCTCTGTTGCGGCTGCGGCGCTGGCCGGGCTGGCTCTGGACCTGCTCGCTACGGGGGATCACGAGCGCACCCGCGCGGCGGCCCACCTGATCGCGGATCAGGTGGGGGTACCGGCTGTGCCGCGCTGACCACGGCTGCGGTCATTGGTGACCTTCGCAGACGTCGAGGTGTTTCGGGGTGAGCGCCCATACGGCGAGTGCGGCAAGGAGCATCAGGCCCGCGCCGCTGAGGCCGACCACGTCGAGCGAGTCGGTGAAGGACTGCTGAGCGCGGTGGGCGAGCGCCCCGGCGGCCGGACCGGCGTGCTGGGCGAAGGCGAGCGCCCCGGCGAGTGACTCGCGCACCGTCTGCGCCGCCGCGCCGGTGACCCCGTCGGCGGCCAGGTCGGTGAGCGACAGGCCGCCCCGGTAGGTGGCGGCTGCGATGCTCCCGAGCACGGCCACCCCCAGCACGCTGCCCAGCTCATAGCCGGTCTCCTCGATCGCGGCGGCACTTCCGGACTTCTCCGGCGGCGCGCCGGCCATGATGACCGCGGAGGCGATCGCCAGCGATCCCATGCCCGTTCCGATCAGCAGCAGGGACAGCGCCACCCACAGGTAGGTCGTCGGGGCGAGCGCGATCAGCAGGAACCCCCCGCCGGAGACAGCCAGGCCGCCGGCCAGCACCGGGCGGGCCCCCCAACGCGCGGCCAGCTGTGGAGCAAGAGGCGAGATCACGCCGGCGCCGAGCGCGGCGGGCAGCAGCCGCAAGCCGGCCTGGAGCGGCGAGAAGCCTTCGACCAGCTGCATCCACTGCGCGATCAGGAGCATCATCCCGGCCATCGCCATCGCGGTGGTGACAGCCACGATGGCGCCGGCAGTGAAGGGCCGGCTGCGGAACAGCCGAATCTCCAGCAGCGGGTCCTGCCGGTTGAGGCAGCGCCGTACGAACCAGCCCAACGCGAGGACGGCCAGCGCGAAGGTCGCGAGCGCGCCGGCGTCGGTGAGGCCCTCCTTGGCGAAGTGTTTGACGCTGTGGACGAACGCGACCATGCCGACCATGGAGAGCAGCGCGGCAAGCAGGTCCCAGCGACCGGGACGGGGGTTGCGCGACTCCGGCAGCAACAGCAGCCCGGCGGTGATCGCGACGGCCATCACGGGCACGTTGACCAGGAACGCGGCGTGCCAGCTGAAGTGCGCCAGCAGGAAGCCGCCGAGGATCGGCCCGAGCGCTCCGCCGAGCGCGGCCATCGCGGCCCAGATACCGAGTGCGGTGGCTCGCTCCCTCGGGTCGGTGAAGAGGGCTCGGATCATCGACAGTGTGGCCGGCATGATCATCGCGCCGCCGACGCCGAGCAGGGCCCGCACCGTGATCACCTCGCCGGCGCTGTCCGCCCAGATCGCGGACGTGGAGGCGAGACCGAACACCGCGAAGCCGCTGAGCAGGGTCTTTTTACGGCCCCAGCGGTCGCCGATGGCGCTGACGGTGACGAGCAGTCCGGCCAGCACCAAGGCGTAGACGTCGACCATCCACAACAGCTGGACCGAGTCGGGCCGCAGGTCCGCGGAGATCGCGGGCAGCGCGATATTGAGAATCGTCATGTCCATGAGCACCAGCAGCAGGCTCGCGGAGAGCACCGCCAGCCCCGCCCAGCGGCGGGGGTGCGGACGCGTGGCGGGAGCCGTTTCGACGGACGGTGGGGCGAGCGTCATGAGCTCCTCCAAAGGGTCGCGGGGCCTGGATCTACCCCCCGCAATTAACATCACGTTCGTTATTATAACGTTCGCCTTGTTGAACCCTCTCTGACAGGAGCCACCCACCATGGCCGCATTCCTCTACCGGCTCGGCCGGTTCTGCTTCCGCCGACGGTGGACGATCACCGCCCTCTGGGTCGCACTGCTGATCGCCGTCGGCGTAGGCGGCGCGGCCCTGTCCGGGCCGACCTCCAACTCGTTCACCATCCCGGGCACCCAGGCCCAGAAGGCCATGGACCTGATGAAGCAGCGCTTCCCGGACACCCACGCGGGCGGCGCCACCGCCGTGGTCGTGTTCGCCGCACCCGATGGCCACAAGCTGGCCGAACCCGGCGCCACCGCCGCCGTACGCCAGTCGCTCGACCGGCTGCGCCGCGACGCCGAGGTCGCCGACGTCCTCGACCCCTTCGACGCGATGGCCGTATCCCCGGACGGCCGCTACGCGCTGGCACAGGTCACCTACAAGGTGCCGATGGGAGACATCCCCAAGGGCGCCCGAGCGACCCTGGAATCCGCCGCCTCGATAGGCCGCTCCGCAGGCCTCATCGTGGAGAGCGGCGGCGACGCCCTCCAGGAGCCGGCCGCGTCCGGCTCCGGCGAGATCATCGGCCTCGCGGTGGCCGCCCTCGTACTCGTCATCACCTTCGGTTCGGTCCTCGCGGCCGGACTTCCGCTGGTGACCGCCCTGATAGGCGTCGGAATCGGCGTGTCCGCCATTACGGCCACCACCGGTTTCGTCGACCTGAGCTCCAACACCTCGGTACTGGCCACGATGCTGGGCCTGGCCGTCGCCATCGACTACGCGTTGCTGATCGTCTCCCGCCACCGCGAGGAACTCGCGGCCGGCCGCCCTGCCCAGGAGGCGGCAGGGCTGGCGGTCGGCACCGCCGGATCGGCGGTCGTCTTCGCCGGGCTGACCGTGGTGATCGCACTCGCCGGACTCTCCGTCGCCGGCCTGCCGATCCTCACCCAGATGGGGTTCGCCGCCGCGGCCACCGTCGCTCTCGCCGTTCTGATCGCCCTCACCCTGCTGCCCGCGTTTCTCGGCTTCGCCGGGCAGCGGCTCCGACCCCGACGGCGTGCCGACAGCCTCGACGTCTCTGCCGGCCGCCGCTGGGCCCGTCTGGTAACCCGCCGACCTCTCACCGTCCTGCTGACAGCCACCGTTGCGCTGGCCGCACTCGCCGTCCCCGCCCTTGACCTGCGTCTCGGCATGCCCGACGACGGCAGCGCCGCCCCCGCCACCACCCAGCGCAAGGCCTACGACCTCGTCACCAAGGGATTCGGCCCCGGTCACAACGGGCCGCTGCTCATCGTCGTCGACACCAAGGGGAACGGGAGCGCCGAGGGCCCGGCCCGGCGGACCGCCGAACGACTCACCCCGCTGAACGGCGTCGCCGCAGTGACTCCCGCCGTCCTCAACAAGGCCGCGGACACAGCCCTGCTGACCGTGATCCCCAGCAGCGCCCCGGACAGCACGGCCACCGGCAGGCTCGTCTCCGCCATCCGCGACCTCTCGCCCCCCGCGGGAGCCACGGTCTCCGTCACCGGCCGTACGGCCATCAACCTCGACATGTCGACCAAGCTCGGCAGGGCGCTCGTCCCCTATCTCGCGCTGATCGTCGGCCTCGCGTTTCTCCTGCTCGTTCTCGCCTTCCGCTCGATCCTGGTCCCCCTCAAAGCGGCCCTGGGCTTTCTGCTCACCCTCGGGGCCACCTTCGGAGCCGTCGTCGCGGTCTTCCAGTGGGGCTGGCTGAGCACCGCGCTAGGGGTTCAGACGACCGGACCCATCGTCAGCGTGATGCCGGTCTTCCTGGTCGGGGTCCTCTTCGGTCTCGCCATGGACTACCAGGTCTTCCTCGCGACCCGGGTCCGCGAGGAGTTCGTCCACGGGGCCTCGCCCACCGAGGCAGTCGTCGCCGGGGTCGGCCATGGTGCCCGGGTCGTGACCGCCGCCGCGATCATCATGATCAGCGTGTTCGCGGGGTTCGTCCCGTCGACCGACCCCATGATCAAGATGATGGGCTTCGCCCTGGCGGTCGGAGTGGCCCTGGACGCCTTCGTCGTCCGGATGGCCGTCATACCCGCCCTGCTCGCCCTGCTCGGCCGCAGCGCCTGGTGGCTGCCCCGGTGGATCGACCGGGTGCTGCCCGATGTGGACATCGAGGGTGCGCGGCTCGTCACTCACGCACCGGAGGCCACCGACGCTCCACCGGCCGAACTCGTCCGCAGCTGACCGCACCGGGTCCCGGCCGCATCAGCCGGCCGGGACCCACCGCGCGCTGTCGGCCCCGGGAACGGCAAAGCGCCTGCTGGGCCACGAGACGCGCCGGTGCAGTCGGAGCACGGCCTGGTGCTCTCACTCGAGGACGCCGTCGGCACCAAGGTTCGCGCCGGCCGACCGGGGCCCGGCTCTCGATCTGGTCGACGACAGGGACTCTGCAGCGCGGCCATTTGCTCGGTGAACGTCGGGGCATCCAGGTTAGGAGGACACTGGACGTATGGCCCTACCCAAAACGCATCTTTGCTCGGCGTGCTCTGACGGCACCGCGCGGGACACAGTCCTTCACCAAGACCTCGTCGTCGGAGCACCTCTGTCCATGGAAGATCTCACCGACGCACAGCGCCTTGACCGGTTCGCCCGCAAGTACGCCCACGACGGTTGCCAGGTCACAGAAGTCGTGCGGGTCCCGCACGACAGCCTGAGCGGCTACGCCTGGTCCGTCCGCTTCACCGAGAGTCCGTGACAAGTCGATCACCGGACAGAGGCTCAACGGTGGCGTAACACCAACGCCCGCCACCTCGACGTCCTGGCCGCCCAACACCGAGAACGCGCCCGCATCCGAAGCCGGAGGGCATCCGCTGCGGCGGACGCCCGCTCAAAGCCGCGCGACCGGCCGCCGGCCATCGGCGACAGTTCCGAGATGACCGATCACCGCCGAGACTCCGAGCGAGCCGGCACCGGAAGCGAACTCACCTTGCTTCCGCTCAGTCCTGCCTGGCCGACGAGCACACCCTGGACCGCAACGAGCCGGGGCTCGCCAGTCGGGTGTCTCGTCGACCTCGGCGATGAGCGGGAGCCAGGCGTCTCAGCCGGTGATGGCGACCGGCGCGTCCCACGCGTCGCGGTCCACCGTGATCGTGTAGCCGCCCCGCGTCTCCTTGCTGTTGACCATGTACTGGTGGGCGCGGCTGTGGTTGGTCCAGCGATCGGCGGCGAAGGGCCAGTCGGCGGTCGTGGTGTTCTGCTTGTCCCACAGCGCGTACCAGAGGTTGCCGGGCAGGTCCGTACGGTCGGTCGCGTCGGCGATCGCCGTCGCGCTGGAGCTCCGGAAGCCGTAGTACCCGGCCCGGTACGTCTTGGCGTGCAGCGTCTTGTCGAAGGCGCGTACGTAGGTCAGCACCGCGTCGTTGCAGGACTTGTTGGTGATGTCGTACGACTCCATGTCCAGGTAGATCGGGCTGCCCGCCTTCATGCCCAGGGCCGAAGCCTTGGCCACCGCGTCAGCGGCGTCGGCGGCGCCGAGCGAGGCGGCGGTGGAGGTGGTCAGCTTCTCGGGGTTGGAGCTCGTCTGGCACGGCGGCTGGGCGCCCACGTACAGCGGGACGAGCCTCCAGCCCATGTTGCTGACCGACTTCACCCAGGAGGCCGTGAGGTTGGGCTGGCCGCAGCCGCGGTTCTTGCCGCCGACGTAGACGGCGGCCGCGCCGTAGAAACCGGTGTTCCAGGCCTTCATCGCGGACAGCGAAGGCGCGGTGCAGGTGTCGAAGGCGTTGCCGGTGAACGTCTTCTGGGCGGGCCACGCCGTGGCCGCCATGGAGGTCTGCGCCGCGATCCCGCCCCCGGCGACCACGGCGGCGCCCGCTACCGCCCAGGCGATATAACGGCGCCTCTTAGACATCCGATGTCTGGACATCCCACCCCATTCATGACATACGAGCACCGGGACGTGCTGAGCAAAGATGAACCGGACCCCGTCATAGCCCTTGATTCGGCGCACATCCGGCACAGCGACGACCGCGTGCTCGGCCCCCGGCGCCGGGAGCGGATCGCACCGTAACCGACGCCGGCACTGCACTCGGGAAACCCCTTGCCTCAATCGCCACAAGATTCCCTCAAGGCACAGCAAAGACTCCTGCCGACCGGCGAACGACCCACGACAGGACGGAAATTGTGCGAGCCCGGGACCTGTGGGTCAGCTGTGCGCCAAGGGCACGTCCCGGCCGCTGCGCCTGCGTCCGGGTGAAGGACCACAACTGCCCGATCGTTGCCCGATGGAGCGGTCACCCTGTCCCCGTTGCCTGCCCGACGCTGCCTGAGCTGCGGGCCGGCGTGCGGCTCCCTGATCAGGCCCGGCCCCGGGCCGGGCAGGCACATCGCCGGCCGCCTCCGGGTGGTCTGATCACGACCACATGCCGTTCTGCTCGTATCCGATCTAGGCTTCAACCATGAGGGTGAAGGGGTGGCCGGCACCGCGGGAGTGATGGAGATGCTCGACCTGTCTGCCAAGTTGTCGGACGTCCCGGCGATACGGGGTCGGTCACCTTGGCCCCATCATGAATACGTCAAGGGTTGGGGTGTGTTCGGGCTCCCCTTCGACTCCGGACACGTACTCGCGCTGCGCGTCTTCCCGGAGAACTCCTTCGGCCCCTACCGCACTCTGTGGCATCGCGACCCGAGCGGCAGCTGGTCGATCCACGTCGACGGTGCGCGGCTCGACACAGCGTGCCCCAGGTACTACGGCGCGGCCTGCGACCGCACGGGATACACCCACATCAGGCTCACCTGGACGGGCCCGGCCTCCCTGCGGGTCACGATGGATTCTCCGCCTCTGGACTGGACCCTCACCGCCTCCTCGACCCGGCTCCTCACCATCCTCAACAGCATCAGCGCGGCGCTGCCGCTCGCCACCTGGCGCCCTCGTTCTCTGGTTCGGACTCGGGAGCGATTGGCCCGCGCGCTGGGGATGGGGCATCTGCAGCTGTACGGCGTGATGCCGAGCGGCCACACCGGAACGCTCATGCCCCAGCAGATGTACTTCGTCAACGACTCACGAGCCACGCTCGACGGCGTCGATCTCGGACTCCCCGTCCAGCTGCAGGACAATCCGCGGATCGGTGACGTGCCCTTGCCGGCCCGCGGCGTCCTCGCCATCGGCCAGGCAGCCTGGAAGATCCTGGACCGGGCCGAATACGAACGCACCCGGTCCGAGACCGCCCGGCAGACCTAGAACCGGCAGACCTGGAAAGCGTCCAGGATGCGCCGGCAGGCGGTGCCGCCGCGGCGGGCTTTCTCCTCCGGGGAGATCTCGGCGGCGTTCCGGAAACCAGGTCCACGCCATGGTGATCGCCAGTGGCATCAGCAGCCGGGCCAGGCCCCGGGGGCGGTCCCGCTCAGCGGTGCGGATGATGCCGAGGCCCGTGGACAGCGTTTTCCGTACCCAGGGCGCGGGTTGCGCGGAATGCGAACCCGAGTGCTGAGGTTGTCGTGTTGGTGAGCGATTCGTCCTCTGACGCCGTGTTCCACCCGCTCGATCGGGAGTCCGTCCGCGAGCGGCTGGCGGCCGAACGTGCCGGCACGAACGCGCAGATCGCGGCGTTGAGCCGCGACTTCGACGGGATCGTCGAGGCGAATGCCCTGGTGGCGGTCGACGACGAGCACGACCCGGAGGGGTCGAGCACCGCCTTCGAGCGGGCCCATGTCGCCTCATTGCTGGCACAGGCACGCGGCCACCTGGCAGATCTGGATCGAGCGCTGGAACGGCTGGAGCGAGGCGCATACGGGCGGTGCGAGGGGTGCGGCGAGTGGATCCCGGCGGAACGCCTGGAGGTGCGCCCGGCGGCGAGCACCTGCGTGCGCTGCGCCGAGGCCCGCCCCCGCTGACCTCTGTCAGCGAACTGCGTCGAGAACCGCTCGGACGAACTCAGCCGACGGCAGGTAGCGGTGCGCGTGGGCGTAGGTGCCCCGCCTTCGAGTAGTGCGCGGCGTGCCGCAGCCTTCCGACTCAGGCACCGGACGGGCGCGAGCCGGTTCGCGCAGCTGATACGCAGCGGATGCAAGGTCATGCACCCGATCGGTACCGGCTCTGCTGACGCCGCACACGTCAGGCGGTCTGGTCCGCCAGGGATCTCACGCGGAAGGCGTGGACCACCTCGACCACGCCGAGGATGATCAGCCACAGGCCGGCGACCAGGGTGAGAGCGGCGAGCGAGCCGAACGGGGAGACGATCAGCACGATGCCCGCCAAGATGGTGATGGCGCCGAAGAACAGCTGCCATCCTCTGGCGGGCAGCCCTTCGGTGGAAGCCGCCACGGCCACCAGCATGATCCCGCGCAGCAGCCAGCCGAATCCGATCCACAGGGCCAGCAGAAACAACGACTGCGTCGCTCCGCGGAAGCAGATCAGCCCGAGCAGCACGCTCAGCGCTCCGGTGACGAAATGCAGCACTCTCATGCCGCCGGGCACGTGCGAGCCGAAGGCGCCCGCCAACTGGAAGACGCCGTTGGCCAGCAGGTAGATACCGAACAGGACGCCGACCACCGTCAGCGTCGCGCCCGGCCAGACGAGTACGCAGACGCCCAGAGCGATCGCGGCAATTCCGGCGGTGAGAAGGACCTGCCAGGCAGCCTTGGCGAGGGCGCCGAGGGCGCCTCCTGACGCTTCGCCGAAGGGGTCGGTCATGGCACCCGCCTTTCGCGGACAGGCATGGAGACGTGAGACGCAACCATCTTCTGTCGCTTCGGACACCCCCGCACGGCAGGAGCCGCTGGTCGAGTGCGACCGTCCGGTACCGACCGGACCCGCCGCTACCGGTCGGCCGGTAGTCCCGCGGGCAGCCGCCGGTCATTGCGGAGACCGGTAAATCCCAGGTGGGCCGATGCCCTGCCCGGCGTGCTATTTGGTTCCGCGGACGACATACAGCCCGCGAATGCGCTCGACCGTGAATTCGCTCAGGCCGAGGTCCCTGCACCAGCGCTCGAGCCGGTGCCGCGGCTGGGGTCGCTCGAATTGAGGCGAGAGCCAGTCGAAGGTGTCCAGTACCGACCAGGTCCGCAAGGTTTCCTTGTCGGTCAGCCCGATGTGGCGGTGATTGGCGACCGGGACCAGCCGGGTCAGATAGTTGCCCACCCGTGGGACTGAGCCGAGGAGCATGGAAACCGGCAGCAATCGCGGCGTGATGGATTGGACAACGCTATAGAGCTTGTTGGGAGGAATGCGCTTGGTGACGGGCCGCAGGAGTTGCCGGAGATGCGGATAGGCGACGATCGCCGCGTACACGTCGATGCAGAATTTCCCACCGGGCCGCAGGTAGCGAAAGATCGTCTTGAAGGTCCGCTCCACGTCAGGCGTGTGCTGGATGACCCCGAGGCAGACAAGGTGGTCGAACGACTCATCCACCAGGGGCAGGTCGTAAATGCTGGCCTGAAGGAGCCTCAGGTTGGCGAATCGGCCGTTGGATGCGGCGTTGGCGTCCACCGCGCTGGAGATGTCGAAGGAGGTTACGGCAGCGCCGGTCTGGCAGAGGACCTCGGTGAAGCGTCCGGCGCCGCTTCCGCACTCGAGAACCTCGCGGCCCCGAAGCTCATCGGCGGTCCAGCCGCTCTCACGGAGCAGGCGGTCCCTGGATACGGGGAGCCCCACATACGAGTCGAGCTGGGTAAGCCGATGCAAATTCCATTGATACCCGAACGAATTCCCGTAATTGTCCTCGGGAACGAACCGCGGGATCCCGTCACGCACCGGATAGCTCCGTCTGCACCTTTCGCAGGTCAGCGTGCTCTTTCCGTGAAGCCGCGCACGGCAGTTCGGACAACGAAGCGTCTCGAACCAGCAACAGTCTCGGTTCTTCTCCGCGAGGCCGTCAGCCAATCTCCTGTGCATGCAGGACACGCTAACCGATCGTTCGCTTTTAGCGGGCGAGGATCAGCGTGTCGTGTTCTTGGCAGCCTATTGCGCGCCGAGTCAGGCATGTGGGACTTGGCCAAGGCAGGTCGCAACTCAGGAAGAAGTGGGCGGCAGTGCCGCTCATTGGAAATCCGAATTGCGCGTCCATCGGCATGCGCATGGACGAACTCACCGGAGCCGAAGTCGAAACGCTCCCGGTCACCCGCGTCGTGCCGCACGAACACGGGCCCGTCCTTGGGGTCGGCATCGCCCGTCTGCCGGACGAAGTCGATCCCCTGTTCCGACGGAACGGGTGCGGGCCGGGCAACTCGGGTGCGCGAAGTCGCCGGTGACGTGACCGCCGATCGGATGGGCGTCGGCCCAGCCCTCGCCGGTCACTTCCTCCTCGTCGGCAGCCCTGCGCCTACTGGTTGGGGCCCGCTCCGGTACGCGACACCTGCCGAGCACCGGAGCGGGCGGGGCTCGGCCGGCCGCGATGGAGCAGGTCCACGGCACAGGCCCGTCGGCCGGGCACACCATCGGCGTCAGCCGAGGGGGTTGGTCCTGTCGCGCAGGACGTCCAGAGCGGGCGCGTACATGCGGGCCTTGATGGTGCCGAGGGTGGGGCCGGCCTTGCCCACCTGGGCGCGGGCGATCTCCACCGCGGTCCGGCGCACGGCGTCCTCCTCCACCGCACGGTCGACGACGGCGGCGGCCAGGGCGTCGTTGCCGCCGAAGCGGCGGGCGGTGGTCATGGCCTCGTGTGCTGTCTGCGGGGTCAGCCGGCCCTGGATCAGGGCGGACATGCCCGGGGTGAAGGGGATGTTGATGTCTGCTTCGGGCAGGCACCAGTAGCCGCGGTCGGCGCGCATCACCCGGAAGTCGTGGGCCAGGGAGAGCATGGCGCCCGCGGCGAAGGTGTGGCCCTGCAGGGCGGCCACGGTGACCACCGGCAGGGACAGCATCCGTGCCAGGAGCTCGTGGACGGAGATGACGTAGTCCTGGTGCTGGTCGGCGTGGGCGAACAGCCAGTCGAGGTCAAGGCCGTTGGAGAAGAACTTCCCCGTCGCGGCGGTCACCAGGGCGCGGGGCCCCTCCGCCTTCTCCACCTCGTCCAGGGCTGCGTTGACGGAGGCGATCCAGTCGGGGTGGAAGCGGTTCTCGTCGTCCCCGAGGTCGAGGATGAAGACATTGTCCTGGCGGTCGAGTATCGGCACGGTGACTCCCTCAAGCTGGGCGGGGTTCGGGGTGGTGACAGGTCAAGGCCGTGGCTCGTGACCGGTATCGGGCCGGTCGCGCAGGGCGTGGACCAGCAGGTCGTGGATTTCGCCGGCGGCCGCTTCCAGCGGAGCGGCGCTCCGCTCGGCCCGGCACATGATCACCGCGCCTTCGACCGCGGCGATGATGAAGGCGGCCAGCCTCATGCTCCGCTCCTCCGGCAGGCCGTGCCGGATGAACAGGGCAGCCAGTGCCCCCTTCCAGCGGGCGAAGACGGCGGCTGCGGAGCGGGCGAGCTGCGGGGCGTCGTCGTTGGTCTCCACGGCCACCGCCACGATGGGGCAGCCGGCCCGGAAGTCGCTGTCGACGAGCAAGTCGCGCCACAGCGCGAAGAAGGCGTCGGTCGCCTTCAGGGGGTCATCGGCCTGAGCGGCGGTCTCGATCAGACCGGCGATGAAGTCACCGGCGAGCGCCACCGCCTCGTCGATCAGCTGCGACCGCCCGCCAGGAAAGTGGTGGTAGACCGAGCCACGGGGGGCACCGCTGTGCGCGAGCACGCGGTCGATGCTTGTGGCACCGGCCCCGTTGTGGCGCAGCAGCTCGGCGGCACTGACAACCATCCGCTCACGACTGTCGCTCTTCCGCGGGCTCATGCGCCCGCCGCCTCGGAGGCTGCCGGGCGTATGGCCGCGCCGGCGGCGATTGAGCCGTCGACCATGCCGGTGTGCCTCCTCATGTCGGCGAGCCGAGCGTTCAGACCTGGACTACCGGTCGGTAACTTATGGGGCATGGCATAGAACATGCAAGAGGTCGGGCGCACCGGGTGCCCACCGAAGGCACGGTCGACCTCTCGGCCCCGGGTGTCGGGTTCCGTGCCCGGGGCGCCGTCATCGATCGCGCGGAGTTCCGCGGGGCGTACCACCTGGACGGGTGAACGCGGCGTCCGCCTGTTGTGTGCGGAGGTTGACGGCCGCGGCGGCGGGCGGCGGGCCGGTGCGGGTCCCGCCGTGCGTCCCCGCTCCGGGCGGGGCCCCTTCTTCGCTCGCCCACCTGTACGGCACTGCACCGTGTGTGCGAAGAAACGTGCAGAAAGGCCGTTACCGAAACCCTGTCCGCCGTCCGGATGATGCGCCGGGCGGCGCGACCGGTGGTGCGCCGGAGCACGCAAGGGCTTGCTGTTGATCATTGAACGGATCGGTGTAGCAGTCAGTGAATGTCAGGGCCACGCTCGCCGCACATGCGTGACCGATACAGACGCCTGTTACGGAAATGTCCGTAAACGGTAACGCACACCGATTGGGCTGCCGCCGGCCCCGGCAGCGCCCCAGAGTGTGGGTCCTCGGCCCAGCACGGACCGGGAACCCACCGCACCACCAGCTCTTATCGGCAGGTGGCGCACCGTTCTTGAGGAGACGTCACCCATGTCCGCTTCCCGCACCGCCCGCCGTATCGCCGCCACCGCCCTCGCGGCCGGCGCCGTCCTCTCCGCCGTCGCCCTGCCCGCCGCGGCCCACGACCGCGACCACCACCAGCAGCAGTCCCGGGTCGAGATCAGCGACGTACAGGCCGACAGCCCCGGACACGACAACGGCACCAACCGCTCCCTCAACGCCGAGTGGGTCGAGATCACCAACAACAGCCGCCGCGGCGTGGACCTGGACGGCTGGACCCTGCGCGACTCGGACGGCAACCGCTACCGCTTCGACGACGTCCGCCTCGCCGGCCGCGCCACCGTCCGCATCCACACCGGCTTCGGCCGCGACACCCGCACCGACCTCTACCAGGGCCGCCGCGACTACGTGTGGGGCAACCGCTCCGACACCGCGACCCTGCGCGACGCCCGCGGCCGCGTCATCGACACCGAGTCCTGGGGCCGCGGCCACCACCACTGACCCAGCCGCCCAGGGCCGTCCGCCCGCCGGCACCGGACGACCCACCCCCTCATGAACCGTGCGCCCCGGGCAGCCTGACCTGCCCGGGGCACACACGACGTCCAGCCGAGGTGGCGGGAGCGCCGGCCTCGGCCGGTCCGGGTGATGACACTCCCGCCTGTTCCATTCGGGCGGAGCCGGCACCCCACCGGGAGGTGCTCGACAGGCCGGCGCTCCGACCTGTCCCGCGGATGGTGGGCTCCTCCCCGCGCCCCTCCCGTACTCGGCTATCCCGTCGCTGACGCACCGCGGGAGTGCCCGGCTACCGCTCGGCGAGGTGATCGACCATGACTCTCCCCCTCCTCCTGTGAGCGCACCTGGCGGCGCAGCTCCACCCGGGCCGCCGGCGGTCCGCCCCGCTCGGTGTCCCAGAACGGGTGCCAGAAGAGCGCGGAGGACAACCGCAGCAGTCGGCGGCGCAGCTCCGTATAGGGGCCCTGGCCTTCGGCAAGCTCCGCGTAGGTGCGGTTCCAGTCGCGCTGTGCCTGCACCAGGTCGGACGGGAAAGAGGTGTGGGCCATGCCCATAATTCAATCATGTGTTCGATTTGGCGCGCAGCCGGGACGGGCGGCCCCCTTGGACATGCTGAAGCTTTTGGGGCGTTCTAGGCTGGCACTCCGGCGGTGGAGGAGGTGCCTCATGCCGAGGCCCGTGTGGAGTGGTGCGATCTCGTTCGGCCTGGTCACAATCCCTGTCAAGGTGCTGCCGGCCACCGAGAACCGCTCGATCAGCTTTCACCAGTACCACCTGGAGGACGAGGGCCGGATCCGCACCCGCAAGGTGTGCGAGATCGACGGCAAGCAACTGCGGAGCGACGAGATCGGCAAGGGCTACGAGGTCTCCAAGGACACCATCGTCCAGGTCACCGATGAAGACCTCGACAGCATCCCGCTGCCCACCGCGAAGGCCATCGAGATCGTCGCGTTCGTGCCCGCCGACAGCATCGACCCGGTGCGCATCGGCGACTCCTACTACCTCGCTGCCGACGGGGCCGTCGCCGCCAAGCCCTACGTGCTGCTGCGCAAGGCCCTGGAGCGCAGCGCGAAGGTCGCCGTCGCCAAGTTCGCATGGCACAACCGGGAGCGCCTCGGACTCCTGCGCATCAAGGAGAACGCGATCGTCCTGCACTCCATGAGGTGGCCCGACGAGATCCGCGACCCGGCCGAGCTCACACCCAAGCCGGTCGACCTGGACGACTCCGAGATCGACGCCGCGATCCAGCTCATGGAATCCATGGCTGCCGACGACATCTCCGGCTACACGGACCACTACCGCGAAGCCCTCGAAGAAGTCATCGTCGCCAAGGCCGCGGGCAGGACCCCGCCCCAGGCGGAGAGCGGGCAGGAGCCCGCGGGTCAGGTCGTCGACCTGATGTCCGCCCTGAACGCCTCCGTCGCGGCAGCAAAGGAATCCCGCGGCGAGAGCGGCGAACACGCCACCGTCCACGACATGCCCAAGAAGGGCGCCGCGAAGAAGACAGCGGCCAAGAAGAGCACGGCGGCCGCCAAGAAGACCGCGTCCAAGAAGGCGCCCGCCAAGAAGGCCACCGGCAGGAAACCGAAGAGCGCCTAGAGGCCCATGGACTGCGCGGGCTGCACACCGGACGCTGTGCGCCCTTCGCGCCCGCGGGGCTAGGGCACGCGGCGCACGAGCCTTGCGGTGATCCCGCCGGAGCACCGCACGAAGGGCGCGCCGCGGAGTCCGGGCTCGCATCCCCGCATTCATGGCGACATGTCCGTGAGTGCGCGGTGCCGCCGCCGACAGATCTTTGCAGCAGCGTCACAAGGGCTGCGCATCACCTTCGGCCGGTGCCAGTAGCGTTACAGCCCACTCGATCCCGCGTGCGAACTCGAAGCAGGTCGCCGGCGTCCCTGGCGGCGCAGTCAGCACAGAAAGATCGCAGATGGACTACTGCTCCTCGTGCCGCCGGAATCTCAATGGGGCGCTCGTGTGTCCAGGGTGCGGCGCATACGCTCCCGACATAGCCCCGCCGCCGGCCCATCGCCTACACAGCACGGTCGCCTCCACCCCACCGGCGAGACAGGCATGGCGCGAGGAGGTCCCCGCTCCTGGGTCCTACGCCGGCACCCATCACTCCGATGCCGCACCGGTCGGCAGCTCAGCATCCGAGAGCGCGACGACGGATGCGGCGGGCACGGGCCGGGCCGCTCGGCGCCGCCAGCTGGCACGTTGGAAGAAGAACCGCCGTCGGGCCGTGGCCGCGACGGCCGTTGCCCTTGTCGGCGGCGGTCTGACGGTTGCCGCGCTGCCGACCACCAAGTCTTCCACCAGCCAGGCAGCCTCACCCCCGGAGCCGGTGACCACGGCCATGCCCGGGACGCGGGCCACGGACTCGGCGACCGACTCGGTATCGGAGCAGCCCGACACCGTGGCTCCCCGGCATTCCAGCACCCGCCCACCGGCAACCGGCCGACAGCGGAGCGCCACCGTCGCCCTGCCTCCCACCGCGACGACGGGCGGACAGCCGAAGACCGCTGCCACGTCCCGGCCCACCGCCGCCCCGAGCACAAGGCTGCACACCGCACCCGAGCCGGCCACGGGGACGCACGTCGGCAGCGCCGACGCCCCGGCCCCACCCGCCGCGACCACCCCGCCCGCTGCCGCTTCCACCGAACGCCCCAGTGCGAGCACATCGAATGTGAACGTTCTGCCGACAACGTCGGCGGGGGATCCGACGTCGCCGACGCAGCTGTGCCTGGTCGTGGTGTGCGTCGGCTGATCCCCGCGCCGGAGTCAGGGACGGTCACTTCGACGTTTCGTGCGGCCCGGGCAACCTGTACCGCACCGTGCAGCAGCCACGGCGACCGCGGCTGACCGACACGGGCGCGTTCAATGCCCTCGGCGATGTCGCCGCCGCCCGGACCGGCGGCCGACGGCGCCACGCGCCCGCGGTGTCAGGACAGGTCGGCGGTAAGCGTGATCGTCGTGCCCGTGAGGGCTTTGCTCACCGGGCAGTTGACCTTCGCGTCCTCGGCCGCCGCCTTGAAGGCGGCCTCGTCGACACCCGGCACCTGGCCCTGCACCGTGAGGTGGATTCCGGTGATGCCGGTGCCCGGCTCGAAGGTGACCGCGGCCTTGGTCGTGAGCTGCGTCGGTGGTGTTCCGGCCTTGGTGAGGGTGTTCGACAGAGCCATGGAGAAGCAGCTGGAGTGGGCGGCGGCGATCAGTTCCTCGGGGCTGGTCTTCCCTTGGGGTTCCTCGGCGCGAGAAGCCCAGGTCACCGGGAAGTGGCCGACTCCCGAGGAGTCGAGTGTGACCTCTCCCAAGCCCTTGAGCAGGTCGCCTTCCCACTCGGTGTGAGCGTTGCGCGTGGTGGCCACGACGAATCCCTCCTGCTGTACGGATGACATCTCGACGATCGTCGCCCTACGACGGGCCGGACCCGGCTCCGACGCGCCGTACCGCACGACTCGCCGGTCCGTCCGCCCGCGAGGGGCGTACAAGAGGACCGGCCTCGATCACCACCCATGCCGTGATCGAGAAGGTGGCACAGAACGCCGGGCGGCATAGCCTTGATGGGATTGCCACGCTTGCCCCGGCCCCGTGCCGCTGGGCGGCATCCGGCGGCGACTGCGGCAACGCGTGCCCACCCGTTCGAGCGGGTGGCCAGTAGCAACGCCGACGAGAGGACACGTCATGGGCACCTCGAGCCCCGACGAACACGCGCCCCCGACCGAGGCACCGTCCACCGACGGAGCCCAGTCCGCGGCGGAGGCCGCGGACACCCGTGCCGCCCTGGTCGATCTGGCGAACAGCGTGGCCCTGCTGCCACAGGCACCGCCTGCCGAGGGCGAGGACGAGCGTCCCGAGGGTTCCATCGCCCTGCCGGTGATCGAACAGGACGGCACTCGATACATCCCGGTCTTCACGACCGAGGACGCGCTGCTCGCGGCCGGGGTGGACCCCGGTACCGCGCTCCGCATCCCCGTCGTCGAGCTGGCCGCGAATTGGCCGGCGGACGACCTGTGGCTGGCGGTCGACCCGTCCACCGAGAAGGGCCTCGCTCTTCCCCCCGACCTGGTGCGGGCGCTGCCCGTCGTCAGCCGGGGCACTGAGGGGGCCGCCCGGTCGGACGAGGCCGGTGCGGAGGGAGGTGGCGCCGGAGAGCCCGGCGGGACCCCGGCCGGATGACCTGCCCCCGTCCGCCGTGCACCCCGTCTCCGCCAAGCTGCCGAATCCCTCCGGGTCTTGACGGACGGCGTCAGCCCGGATTCGCGCCCTGGCCGTCATGGGCGGCGTCCGCCCGGAGTGCGGCCTTCACGATGTTGCGGGCCATGCCGCCGAACACGACCGCATGGAACGGCGACACGCTCCACCAGTAGACATGCCCGAGCAGACCGTGCGGGTGGAACAGCGCCCGCTGCCGATAGCGGGTCCGGCCCCGCTCGTCCCGGTCGGAGCGCATCTCCAGCCAGGCGAGCCCCGGCAGGCGCATCTCGGCACGCAGCCGCAGCAGCCGGCCCTGTTCGATCTCCTCCACGCGCCAGAAGTCCAGCGAGTCGCCCACCCGCAGCCGCGCGGCGTCCCGGCGGCCGCGGCGGAGTCCGGCGCCTCCGACCAGCCGGTCGAGCCAGCCCCGTACCGCCCAGGCGAGCGGGAAGGAGTACCAGCCGTTGTCACCGCCGATCCCCTCGATGACCTGCCACAGTGCCTTCGGTGAGGCGTCGACGGCGAGTACGCGCCGGTCGGTGTAGAGGCTGCCCCCGGCCCAGTCCGGGTCCGAGGGCAGGGGATCGCTCGGGGCGCCGGGCAGCGAGGCGGAGGACCAGCGGGTGGTGACCTGAGCGTCGCGTACGCGCTGAAGGGCCAGGGTCAGGGCCTGGTCGAAGCCGATCGGTGCACCGGGCGGGTCCGGTACGTACTCGGCGATCTCGTGCTCGCGGCAGACGACCTCGTGGCGCAGCGACTCGGCCAGCGGCCGGGCGAGGGAGGCGGGAACGGGAGTGATCAGGCCGATCCACAGGCCGGAGAGACGGGGTGTGAGCATCGGTACGCGCAGGATGAGACGGTGGGGCAGGCGGGCAACCACCGCGTACCGCCGCATCATCTGCTCGTAGGTCACGACGTCGGGCCCGCCGATGTCGAACGCGCGGTTCACCTCGTCGGGCATCGCCGCACTGCCCACCAGATAGCGCAGCACGTCCCGGACGGCGATCGGCTGGATGCGGGTACCGACCCATCTCGGGGTGACCATGGCAGGTAGCCGTTCGGTGAGGTAGCGCAGCATCTCGAAGGACGCCGAACCCGATCCGATGATGACCGCGGCGCGGAGCACGGTCGTCGGCACAGCCGCGCGGAGGAAGGTCTCACCGACCTCGGCGCGGGACCGCAGATGGGGTGACAGGTCGCGTTCCGGCACATCGGCGGGGGTCAGCCCGCCCAGGTAGACGATGCGGCGTACGCCCGCGGCCCGGGCCCGCTCGGCGAACAGCCGGGCGGCCTTCCGGTCGGCTTCCTCGAAGTCGTCCCCGGCCCGCAGGGCGTGCACGAGGTAGTAGGCGACATCGATACCGCGCAGAGCGTCACCGACCGAATCCGGATCGCTCACATCCCCGCGTACCACCTCGGCCCGTCCTGCCCAGGGGTGGTCGCGCAGCTTGTCGGGAGACCGGGCCATGCACCGTACGCGGTATCCGGCGTCCAGCAGTTCGGGCACCAGCCGGCCTCCGATGTACCCCGTGGCGCCTGTCACCAGACAGTGCGGGCTCTGCGTGTCCCGGCCGCTCATGGAAGCCTCCGATCCGCGGGAGTACGCCATTGCCACTCTCGCCCCTGTCGACGGATCCCGCTCATGGGGCGTCCGTGCGGTGAGCACGGTCGGGGTGGCGACGGTGGTCACCGGCTGATCGGTGCGAGCCGGGTCCGGCCACCGGCACACCGGGTCCGGGCGCACCGGCGCCCGGACCCGGTGACGCGGCATCAGTTGTCAGGCTCGGGAGAAGGGGCCCATCAGGCGGCCTGCTCCAGCTTGTCGGCGCCTGCCTCGGCCGCCGAATAACCGAAGATGTCGACCGCGTGGTAGTACGTCCAGGCAGTGCTGTTGCACGCCGAGCGGGTGGCGCCCGAGTAGTTGGCGCAGACGCGCTTGAGGTCCTCGTAGAACGCGGAGTCGACACGGGCCTTGTTGGCGGAGAAGGTGCCGGCCGCCTTGTAGTTGCGGTAGCCGAAGTCGTGGCGGGCGCAGGCCGTTTGGAAGGGGAAGCCGAACGGGTTGTCGGGTGAGGAGCTGCAGTAGTCCGTCGACCAGTCGAAGCCGTATGCGGCCCAGGCGCCCTGGTTCCGGCGGGCGGCGTTCCAGGCGTTGTAGCTCGAGGCGCTCGTCTGGGTCCAGGAGCTGAGGACCTGGGGCTTGTCCGCGGGGGCTGCCGAGGCGGACGCGGCCGGGATCAGGGCGATGGGCACCGTCAGAACGGCGGCACCGACGGGTAAGACGAAACGACGACGCATGCGTGACCTCCGTGGGTGGGGGGCCGTGCACCCCGTGGGCTCTCACGAGGCGGCTCAAGCGTGACGTCATGTCCCTGTCATGCATAGCCCAAAAAGGACACGCATAAGTGGATTCTTCAAACATTCGGCCCTCGTTCACGCCGGAAGGGCACGCCGGTAAAGCGGCCCCCGAGGGCGCCACGAACAACGCTGACTGACCGTCAGACAGGCTCCCTGGTAACGCTGTTCAGCTCCCACGCATGGCAAGCGCGGACGGTGGCGTCAACTGCGGCCGTGGTGGGGCTGCTCCGGGTAATCGATGACGCGGTTCACCTCGGTGCGCGGCCCCGCGCGTGGGGTGCCGGGCTCCGGGTGGCAGTCGTGGGCCTCGTGGCGAAGCGCCCTACGGTATGGCCGAGTTGCTCACACACTCGGCAGCCGTCGGTGCGTACACCGCGCGTGAGGTGGAGCTTTCCCATCAGGTGCTGGACCGCTTCGGAACGGCTGAGCCCGTCTCGGCTCCGGCGCAGGAACGGCCGGGACCGGGCCCGAGTGGCGTCGTTCCCCGTGACCTAGCGGTTCTGCGGCGGGAAGTGTGCGGTGGCGAGGACGGAACCGTCGGAGGCCAGCAGCCGGGCGCCGGACGCCGTCGCGGGGTCCACGGCGACCGGGGCGCCCCAGTAGCCGTAGCCGCCCTTGAGGGAGAACGAGCCGATGGGAACCATGGTGCCGTCGGAGCGTACGAGCCGGCAGTGGACCGTTCGATCGGACCCCTCGAGGTCGACGGACATGTACACCCAGCCCGGCGAACCCGGATAGGCGAATATCCGGCCCACTTCGTGGTGGCCGCCGGCGACAAGGGGCGCCCGCAGGAGAGCGTGGTTCTCCTGGGCCGCTTTCGCGGAGATGGCGGGAGCGTGGTCGACGGCCGTACCGACGGCCCAGCCGCCGAAACCGGAGCCGAAGGCGATCGCCAGGGCGCCGGCGGCCGCCGCGATGCGCGGACGCAATCGCAGGCGCCGACGCGGAGCCGGCCAGGACGGGCTCAGCCGGCTCGCGACGCGGGTCTCGAAGCCGACCGGCGGCTCGGAGCCCGGAAGGAGACCG
This sequence comes from Streptomyces sp. NPDC002926, assembly GCF_053591755.1. NCBI lineage: Bacteria > Bacillati > Actinomycetota > Actinomycetes > Kitasatosporales > Streptomycetaceae > Streptomyces > Streptomyces sp. NPDC002926. Next base: position 447,123 of record NZ_JBSFUK010000002.1, on the reverse strand, counting down.
AGCAGGCCGTCTCCCACCAGGGTCAGCTGCTCGACGTGTTCCCGGCAGCCGGGACAACGGTCCAGGTGGGCGACCGCCTGGGCGCGGTCCTGGGCCGGGAGAACGCCCAGCGCCAGCTCGGCGGCGAGCTCCTTCAGCCGATCGCAGGTCAGGTAGCTCATGGCTGACGCTCCTCGGCCTCCAGGGCCGCCCGCAGCTTGCCCATCGCAGACCTGATCCGGCTCTTCGCCGTGCCCAGCGGAATCCGCTCGAATTCGGCAATCTGCTGGCCGGTCATCCCATAGATTCCCGCCATCACCAGGGCGCGGGCCTGGTCCCGTGGCAGATCCGCCACCGCGGTCCGTATCCGGACCGACGTCTCATCGGCGATCGCATGCTGCTCGGGGGTGTCGGTCACGATGTCGAGAAGCGCGTCCAGGTCTTCCGGCGCGACAGGACGGCTTCTGCGCGCCCGCACCGCGTCGATCGCCAGGTTGTGCGCGATGGTCGTCAGCCAGGTCTTCACGGACCCGCGGCGGGAATCGTAGATCTGGGCGTGCCGCCACGCCCGCTCGAAAGTCTGCTGCGCGATGTCCTCAGCGAGCTGGGAATCGCCGATAACCGCGATGGCGACGCCGAAAACCACACGCTGAAAGCGGCGCACGAACGCAACGGCGATCTCCGGATCGCCTGTAGCCAGTCCGGACAGCAGTGCCTCGTCCGATGCGCGTCCGAGAGGGAGGCCCATTCTCTGCATATCAGTGAATACGGTCGGCCTCCCCGAAGGGATTGCTCCGTCTCCACGGGAAGTCACTCTCCTATTTTCCACCCGCCGCTCGCCGACGGCGCCCACAGCCAAACCGGCCAATCCCTCGGCGCGGTTCATCCGTAAGCACTGCACAACGGAGCTTCTACCGAGGGCTGAGCCATGACAAGGACACTCACCCGAAACCGCGTGGTGCTGGGGCTGGCAGCCGGAGCGCTGGCGGGCGTGCTCGCGGGCTGCGGAGGTGGGAACGGAGGCGGCTCGACGACTTCCACGCCCCCGAAGAAGAGCGTCGAACCGGGAGTGACGCAGGTGAACGCCGACCTCACCGACTTCCACATCGCACTGTCGCAGAAGACGTTCAAGCCGGGCTCCTACACCTTCGTCGCGACGAACAACGGCCACCACGACCACGCCCTGGAAATCGAAGGCCCCGCCGGGGAGCACCGCACCAAGACCCTCGCCCCCGGAGCCTCCGGGACGGTCAAGGTGACCTTGAAGTCCGGCACCTACGAGATCTACTGCCCCGTGGACGGGCACAAGGACCTGGGCATGAAGACGAAGATCACCGTGGGTGGAAGCAGCGCGCCTGTGAACAAGACCCCGCAGAACAGCAACGGCTACTGAGCGCGCGGGCCCGAAACCCGCTCCTGAGCGCGACAGGGACGCCCGGGTCAGGCACCGGCCCCGGCCCCGAGGTGGGCTCCACCGCGGCTTCAGGCGGTACGAGGCCCGCGAACCGGACCGCTGCGGTGGCCGTGACGGAGAATTCTCAGAAGATTTCCCGGAGAGCTGTCGATCCCGCCGATTCCCGTTCGACACAGGGGCGAGAGGCAGGGAAAGCCCCCGTCCTCCCGACCGAGGAGTCACCATGCCGCGTTTCCTGACGATGATCCGTATCGACGAGCAGAATGCCCCCGCCGACGACCCCGGCCCCGAGTTCGCGGAGCGCATGGGCGCGCTGTTCGAGGAGATCACCAAGGCTGGGGTCATGCTGGACACGGCCGGGCTCACCCCGACCTCCGAGGGCACCAGGGTCACCTGGTCCGGCGGCACGTTCCGCTACACCGACGGGCCCTTCACCGAGAGCAAGGAAGTCATCGGCGGATACGCCATCCTGCAGGCCAAGGACAAGGCCGAGGCCATCGAGTGGACCAAGCGGTTCCTGCGGATCCACCCGGAGCACTGGACGGTCACCTCCGAGGTCCGCGAGATCGCCGAGGGCTGATCCCGGCGGCATCAGGGAGCCGCGCCGGAGCAGTGGCCCGAGCCAGGTGTCCCGGACAAGCCGGGCGCCTGGCTCATGGCGTCGGTGTGTTGCCCGTCCTCCGGCTGCCGGGAAGGGAGCCGCTTCCGGCGGCCGGGAGGAGTGCCGCTTCCGGCGGCCGATACGACCGCCCGCGGGTCGGCGTACCCACGAGGAAAGCAGTGCGGGCATGTTGAGCGGTGGTCAGCAGCCGCAGCGGGGCGGTCGACGGCCTGCCGAGCGCGTCGTCGAGGTGGCCGTCCACCGCTGGAACCCGCACACGGGCACCCGCGACCCGTGGACAGGAATTCGAGTGCGCCGCGGAGCAGGTAATTCTGCCGCCCGCCCAAGGTCTCTCGCTTCGCGACAATGCCGCACCAGAATCAGGCCGCGGCCGCGAACGCTGAGGGCCACATGAGTGCAACCACTGCGCCGTCCTGTGGAGCACATGGTGAGCCTGTTTTGCCGGAGCCACCCACGTCTATGGATCCTGTTGCTTGATTTCGGTCAATGGCCTTGCCGGCCGATGAGTCCTGGCCCGGAAGTCGTCCGAGTCGTGCATTCGGTGGTGGCAGAGACCGGTGGCAGTGCCGATTGAGGCAAGGAGTGATCAGCGCGATGTTGGAAGAGGTGGTGAAGAAGGCGGAACTGTTCACCCACGCCATTGTGCGCCCTTGGAGTGCGCGAACACGGACCGATTCGATTTCGCACCGGGGCCGCCAAAAAGCGCCGAAGACCGGCGGGAGTTGCCGCCAGGCACTTTCGGAGGCGGCCGCTACCAACAAGATCGCGACGAGTACGGCGCGGTCGTCGGGCCGCCACACCCCACGCTGTGGCCGCATAGCCGGCCACGGAGCCACGGCCTGAAACACCCCCCACGGCCTCTCCGGCACCGATCGCTCGAATCTCCCGTCCCGACAACAACGAACGATCACTCATCAAGCGCCTTCCGAAGGAGCCCGAACCGATGCCCAGACGTTCTGGACGGCGTGTCGCCATGGCCGTCGCCACCGCATGCCTGATTGCCGCTGCTCCACTGGTGGCCGCCGAACCGGCGTTCGCACAGTACCCACCAGCTCCCGGTCTTGTTATCGACGACAACACCGTGTCCTCCGGTGATGCGATCAACCACACGGGGACCGGCTTCCAGCCGGGCGAGCAGGTTGTCGTCCGCCTTGTCCCCAACACCGGTGCTGCCGCCGCCGGTGGAGCCGCGGCCACCACCGCGCTGAGGTCAATGCCCAAGTATCCAAAGCCCACTGAGTCCGCGTCGGCGTCCGCGTCGGCGTCCGCGACCACGACCGCGACCGCCACACCCAAGGGCCACCACGACGGGGGAGACTGCGAAAGTGAGGGAAGCGGGGGCATCGTGGTGCTCGGCACCTTCACCGCCGACGCCAACGGGACTGTGACGGGACGGATCACCATCCCCGCAGGCGTCCGAGCGGGCAGCTACCAGTACCAACTCGTCGGCCAGACATCCGGACTTACGCTGTCCGCTCAGGTGACCGTTTCCTGTGACCCCGGTGACGGTAACGCGACCCAATCGCCCAGCGACGGTCCCGGACGACCCGGCGACGGTGACGGTGACGGTGACGGAGGCCGACCCGGCGACGGCGACGGCGACGGCGACGGTCACGGCGACGGGAACGGCCACGGGAACGGGAACGGCCACGGCGACGGCGACGGCGACGGCGACGGGAACGGGAACGGACGACCCGGACACGGGAACGAGGATGGACACTCCTCCGACTCCGGATATGGCAACGGTTCCTCCGGTCACGACAACGAATCCTCGGGCCTCGCGGACACCGGTTCCTCGGATGCAACGCTGGCGCTGCTCAGCGCGGCAGGTGGCCTGGTGCTTCTCGGTGGAGGGTCGCTGGTGATCGCCAGGCGTCGGCGTACTGACGCTGAGCGCGGCTGAGAGACCAACGATGCCGTGGATCATCCACACACTCTCGGACAGCTCCGTTCTGTCCCGCTTCACCGGCCTGGTGCGACGGAGCCACCGTCGCACCAGGCCGGTGATGTGGGTGGCGGCAGGTTTCCTCCTCGCCGGTTCATGCTGGGTGCTCGTCACGGGCCTGTACGCCCGTAGCGAGCTGCTCGCGGCCCGGAACGACCTGGAGACACTGCGGAACACCGTGACGGCTCCCGCCTCGCCGGCCTCGGCGGCGGGGGGCGCCACGGACCGCAGGGCACGCACCGACGCGGCGGCCCGTTCCGCTGCGGCGCACGCTGCTCGGGCGCACCGGCTCACCGGCGGACCCGCCTGGTCCGTGGCCGCGCATGTGCCCCTCGCCGGAGGCCCTCTCGAGACCGTCCGCGGCACGGCCAAGGCCGTCGACCGGCTGACCGGCCAGGTACTGCCTGCCCTGGTGAGCGCCGCCGGCAACCTCGCCAACATCGCGGGCGCCGGTGGCGGCCACCTGAACCTCGCCGAACTGAGCAAAGCCGCCCCGGCTCTCGAACAGGCCTCACGGCAGACGGCCGCGGCTCGTACGGAGACGCGCGGCCTGCCCAGCCGCACCTGGCTGCCCGCCGTGGACCGGGTCCGAGACCAACTCCTCAGCCGGCTGGACCGGATCGGGCCCGCCGTGGAGGACGCCGCCACCGGCGCCCGACTCCTGCCGCAGATGCTGGGTGCGGACGGTCCGCGGCGTTACTTCGTGGTGTTCCAGAACCCCGCGGAAGCACGTGGCACCGGTGGAATGCCCGGTGCCTACGCCACGATGACCGCCGACAGGGGCAAGCTCACGCTGACGGAGTTCGGGCACGACGGCGCGATGGTGAGCGCTCGCCCCAAGGTGGACCTCGGTGCCGAGTTCACCACCATGTACGGACGCAACGACGCGGTGAACACGTGGCCCAACTCCAATCTGAGCCCGCACTTCCCGTACGCCGCGCGCATCTGGTCGGCCGCCTGGCTCGACAAGAGCGGTGAGCGTGTCGATGGCGTACTCGCACTGGATCCGGGCGCGCTGGCCCGGCTGCTCGCAGCTTCCGGGCAGGCGCGCACGACCGACGGCACAGTCGTCTCCGCGGACAACGTGGTGGACATCAGTGAGCGCACCAACTACATGTCGTACGCGGACCCGCTCAAGCGCAAGGCTTTCCTGCTGGACGTGGCCCGCGCCGCCGCCGGGCGCCTGCTGACCGCCGCCGACGATCCCCAACTGCGGCCCGCGCTGCTCCTCGGCCTCTACGACGTGCTGGGCAACGGGCAGATGACCGTCTGGAGCGCCCACCCGAATGAGCAGCGGGAGCTCGAATCCCGTCCGGTCGGCGGCTCCTTGCCGCAGAGCCCGGAGCCCTACGCCGGGCTGGTGGTCAACAACGGCGCGGGCACCAAGCTGGACTACTACCTCGACCGCACTCTGGAGTGGTACCCCGGCCGCTGTACCGCCGAGGGCCGCGAGGTCACCGTCAAAGCGGTCCTCGCCAACCACGCACCGCCCTCCGGACTTCCCACATACGTCACCACCCGTATGGACAAGCCCTCCTACGCGACGCATGCGGGTGACAATCGCCTGCTGGTCTCCTACTACGCGACCGCCGGGGCGAGTCTGAAGAGGGCGACCATTGACGGGCAGACGGCTTTTATGTCGCCGGGCGTCGAGCGCGGACATCCGGTGTACACGTTCGACGTCGAGCTACCCGCGGGCAGCAGCCGCACGGTGGTGCTGCACCTGCTGGAGCCCCCCGCCGACCGGGCGCCCACCGTGCTGCACCAACGCCTGCCGCGCCCGCTGCGGGCCACGGTGCGCCCGTCCTCGGGCTGCCAAGGAGACTGAGCGGGGACCCTGCCGGTCAGCCCAGCACCACTGCCGCGATCCGTTCCACGGCTTCTTTGATACGAGCGGCGCAGGCTCTTGCCTCTGGTTCGGGAGCACCGTACGGGTCGACCAGGTCGTCGTCCCACGATCGGCCGCCGCTCGCTCCCCGCCGGACCGCGGCCCCTCTGGTCAGGGCCGCGGCCCGCTCGGCAGGGTCGGTCAGACCGGCCGCGTCATCCTCGTGAAGCAGCCGGGCGAACTCCCGCAGCGTAAAGGCGCGTCCGAGGCCGTGCACCGGGCGGAGTCGTACCGCTGCCTCACGGTGCTCCGTCGCGGCGCCCAGAACCAGCCCCGCGTCACCCACGACGCCCGCCGTGAGCCGTCGGGCGGCGGCTCCGGTCGGATCGGCGCCCATCTCAGTGAGCAGGGAGGCCGCGGCCGGGTCCATCGGTGTGCCGTTCACCGCGGCGGTTCCCGCGCTCGACACCTGGAACTTGCCACGGGCCGGCGCCAGTCGGAAGGCCAGCAGACGTTCTGCCAGTGGCGAGCGGTGCAGATTCCCGGTGCAGACGACGAGCACACGGAACGGCTCACGCACGGGTGAGCGGTGGATCACCGCCTCACCCCCCGGCGGTTGAGCGAGCGCACTCGCGGATGGCGAACCGCGGAGAGGGCGGGGATTCGGACAGGAATCCAGCACCGAGCGATCCTTTCGGGAGCGTGTCTACGTACGGCGTTCACGAAATCGACGTGCCGCACCCTGCCGGAGGCCGTACATCAATGCCAGAGCAACAACCAGACCCATGACGCAAACAGCCAGCCACTTGCTCCACATCGTGGGCGTGAGGTGTGGGCTGTGCACAACGGCCACGGCGGCGATGACGGCAAGCCACACATGGACCCGCATCATGGCCCTGGCCGGAGAGAGGGGGAGGTAGAGCACGACCAGAATGAGCAGCGTGCATTCGAGCAGGGAACGCTGCCGGTAAAAAGCTCCGCCGAAAGTGGCGAGATAGGCGACGACGTATGCGGACGCCCCCAGGACAGCGGTACGGCCGACCCCCGTGGTGTCCGCCCATGCCCTGCGCAACGCGGCGGGGGCAAGGAAAAGGGAGCCGATCCAGATGATGGTGCCGAGATAGAGCCAGCGTTCCGGGACCGCGGTCTCCGGCCCGAATTCCCAGGGGAACGGCCCGAGCAGCAGGGTCACCAGGTACTGCGGATGACTCAGCAGGTTCTGGGAGCCGTATCCCCCGGCGAAGGCGAGACGGGTCCCGTCGTGGATCTCCAGACTGTCCAGGAGACCGATGAGCGTCATCAGTCGAGGAAGAATGAAGAGGGCGGCAGCCCCTGCGACAATCAGGGAACCGGCCAGGTACTCGCGACGGAATCTCACCCGGGCAACCAGGGCGACCGCGAGAAACAGCGCTGCCGCGGGTCTCAGGTAGAGACATGCGTAGATGCCCAGCATCGTGCTGACGCAGGCGAACGAGAAGCGCGCCCGGGTCTGTACGAGCAGGGACCACAGGACGATGCTGGTGATCAGCCCGTCCTTCAGGCCCCAGGCGTCCCACAGCAGGAGTGACGGACTCGCGCCCACCATCAGTCCGACGGCGGCGGCGCGCTTACGGCCCCGCCGGGAGCTGAGGGCCAGCCCGTAGGCGGCGACCGCGCCGGTGGCCGCGAGAAGAGCCAGAACCGTCTTGGCAGCAAGCCACCCGCCACCGGTCATGAGCCTGCACACGGCCATGACCGCCGGGTAGCCCCACACCGTGGAACCGACCAGCCCTGACAGACCGCGCGTCTCCAAGGGGCTGCCATTGCGCCAGGCCGCGGCAATCGCGTCGCTGGCCGACTCGTAGCCCCGCGCATCGGGAAAGAGCGCGTCACCGTTGGTCTGCGCGTGAACGACCAGCACAACACCGACGTGGAGAATCGCCGCCGGTGCGAATACCGCGAGGGCGCCCCAGAGCGGACTGCGCGGACCGTCGGGGGTCGAGGAAGGAGCAACTGCACGTGTCCTGAGCACAGTCGATGCGCGCATGGTCAAGCGGCCTCTTTCGATCTGCCCGCGTGGCGCATACCGGCACCTGGGGACTCTGTCCCACCCCATTGCGTGCGTGCACGACCCGAGCGGTAAATCCCCGGCAGGGCGAGTCGGCCACAGGCCATGAGATTACAGCGAGAAGTTCCGAGGTCCCCGCTGACGTCCCGTGTCGCCCTCACGAAATTGCTCCGTGAATTCGGCCGCGGGAGTGCGGCCCGAGCTTCGAGAAATCACCGGCTTTGCCGCGTGGTTGATTCCGCTTGTGCCGTTCTTCGGTATCCCGCGTGTTCCAGCGGCACTGCGCCACCCCAGGGAGTTCGGGGTGCGGGAGCCATGGCAGCGAACTCGCGGACATACGGACACGAGCCGTGTCACCGGCATGACGACAGCCCGCCGTCCGGGCGGGGCCACGCTGCCGGCGGCGACAAAGGGAACGGGTCACCGGATCAGAGCACACGGTGCTGATTCCCGAAGGGAGGGGCGTTCCACGAGTGAGCGAGGCTAGGCGAAATGTCCATATCTATGTGGTATGCATCAGACTTTGGCGGTCAGCCCGCGAAGCAGTGCACCGGCAAGAAGAGGGTGGCGATGTTGGCGGACCGGTCATCTGACGGTGCATCACACTGGGAGTTCTTATGTGCGGAGTAGCCGGAATCGTGTCGACCAGCCCGCCCGACCCCGGCCACGTAAAGGAGATGTGCCGCCTCATCGCCCATCGGGGACCCGACGGAGAGGGATACCACGTCGACGCCCACGCCGCGCTGGGAATGCGCCGGCTCGCCATCATCGATGTGGCCGGCGGCGACCAGCCGGTCTACAACGAGGACGGCACCGTCGCGGCGGTCTTCAACGGCGAGATCTACAACTTCGTTGAGCTGCGGGACCGGTTGGTCGCGCGCGGGCACCGCTTCACCACCGGCAGCGACACCGAAGTACTGGTCCACCTCTACGAGGACCACGGCGAGGACCTGGTCGAGCACCTGCGCGGCATGTTCGCCTTCGCCATCTGGGACGCGGCACGACGACGGCTGCTCCTTGCACGGGACCGGGTGGGCAAGAAGCCGCTGTACTACCGGCAGGCCGGGGCCTCACTGGCGTTCGCATCGGAGCTCAAGGCTCTGGTGGCCGATCCGTCGGTGTCCCGGGAGCTGGACCCGGTGGCCCTGCATCACTATCTGACCTACCAGTACGTACCGGCTCCGTGGTCGATCTACCGCGGCATCCGCAAGCTGCCACCGGGTCACCTGCTGGTGTGGCAGGACGGCGAGGCCCGCCTGCGGCGCTACTGGAAGCTGGACTTCACGCCGCGACCGATGGGCAGCGAGCGGGAGGCGGCCGAGCGAGCGCGGCAGTTGCTGCTGGATGCCACACGGGTCCGCATGGTCAGTGAGCGTCCACTGGGGGCGTTTCTGTCCGGCGGCATCGACTCCTCCGCGGTCGTGGCCGCGATGGCCCGGCTCAGTGACCGGCCGGTGAAGACCTTCTGCATCGGATTCGACGATCAGCGGTACGACGAGCGGTCCTACGCGGCATCCGTGGCTCGGCGCTATGGAACCGACCACCACGAGTTCGTGGTCGTCGGGTCGTCCGCGCTGGAAGTGCTGCCCACCGTGGCCCGGCATTTCGACGAGCCGTTCGCCGACTCGTCCGCCATTCCCTCCTTCTTCGTGGCCGAGCTGAGCCGTCGGCATGTGACGGTCGTGCTCAACGGCGACGGAGGGGACGAATGCTTCGGGGGCTACCGGCGCTACGCGTTCATGAAGAGAGTGGGGCGGATGCAGCCCCCGAAGCGGCTGCGCGGCGTGCTGGACCGTATCGGTTCCGCGCTGGCGCAGGCGGACACCACCCCCCGGCTGCGCAGAGTCGGCCGAGGGATCCGGCTGCTGGGTGAGACGCCTCAGCACCGCTACGCCAGCCTCATGTCCCACTTCTCCGGCGAGGGCAAGAACGCCCTGTATACCGATGCGCAGCACGAGCAGGTCGCCGGTATCGACAGCAACGACCTGATCAGGCACGTGTTCGACACTTCTGCTGCCGACGAGGACGTCAACCGGTTGATGGACGTCGACGTCAACACGTACTTGCCGGGGGACTTGCTCGTGAAGGTGGACATCACCACCATGGCTCACTCGCTGGAGGCCCGTTCCCCGTTCCTGGACCATCATCTGATGGAGTGGGCCGCGGGCCTGCCGGGCGGGTGGAAGGTCGACGGCCAGGTGACCAAGGCGCTGCTGAAGAAGGCCATGGTGCCGTGGCTGCCGTCCGAGCTCCTCCACCGGCCCAAGGCCGGCTTCGGGGTGCCGCTGGCGGACTGGCTTCGCTGCGAACTGCGGCCGCTGGCCCACGATCTGCTGACCGACCACACCGCTCGCGCCCGCGGCCTGTTCCGGCCCGATGTCGTCCGAGGACTGCTGCAGGACCATTCCGAGGGACGCGACCGTTCCAATCTGCTGTGGTCCCTGCTGCAGTTCGAGCTGTGGCAACGCACATGCGCCGAACAGTCCTGGGACACCGCGTGCGCTGTTTCCCAACCCGCCCAGGGGCACTGTGGCTGACACCGCGCGGCAGGTGCTCGGCATACTGGGCAGCCGGGCCGCGTGCCTGGTGATGTCCGTGCTCACCAGTGCTGTCATCGCCCGGTCGCTGCAGCCGGAGGGCCGCGGGATCTACTACATGGCGGTCACCGTGGCCACCACCGCCACCATGCTGGGGCATCTGTCGGGCGAGCAGGCGCAGAGCGCGCTGTGGACGGACGCCGGGCGGCGGGATGCGCTCGCCGGTAACTGTGTGCCGCTCGGGCTCGCGCTCGGGACGCTCAGCGGGCTTGCGGGGGTGGCCGTGGTGGCCGTGATCGGCCCCGAAACCCTGCACCTGCCGGGGCTCTACCTGGTCATCGTGGCCTGCCTGAGCGTTCCGCTCGGCATCGCGTCGAACTACGCGGGCAACGTGGCCCTGCTGCGGGGGCGGGTGCAGGTGGCGAACTGGTCGATGCTGACCGCCGCGGTCGTCCAATGCGCCGCTGTCGTCGCCCTGGTGGCCGTTGAGCGGTTCAGCGTCGTGGCGGCGCTGGCCGTCTGGATCGCCGCCGGGAGTGTCCCGCTGGTGGTGTTCAGCGCGGCGGGCGCGATCGCGGGACGCCGCCGGGATGTGGAACTGGCGCGTACGACGGTGGCCACCGGTGCCCGGTACCACCTGGGACCTGCCTCGGTGTTCCTTCTGATGAACGCGGACATCTACTTGCTCGGCGCCTTCGCGGGCGCACGCGAGGTGGGCATCTATTCGCTGGCGGTCGGCCTCGCCGGGTACAGCCGCATGCTGGCGGATGTCGTGTCCCAGGTGATGCTGAAACGCCAGTTCAACTCCAGCGACACCGAGTCGGCCGACATCACGGTGCGGATCACCCGGTACGCGGTCCTGCTGGGGCTGGCCGCGGCGCTGGTGCTGACGCTCGCCGCGCCGGTGCTGGTTCTCGCCGTGTACGGCGCGGCGTACACGGATGCGGTGCCGCTCGTGATGCTGCTGGCTCCCGGCGTCATGGCTCTGGGGGCGAGCCGGCTGCCGAGCACCTACTTGCTGCGGTTGCGCCGCGCGAAGCTGGTTGTCGTCCCGTCCGTGATCGCCCTGTCGGTCAACATCGCACTGAACCTGATGCTGATTCCCGTGTGGGGCGCGGCCGGCTGTGCCGTGGCCTCCTCGCTGGCATACGTACTGCTGGGCGCTCTTCAGACGCGGCTGTTCACCAGGGTGACGGGCATCCGCGCCAGGAGTCTGCTCCCCGCGGCCGCGGATCTGCTCGTGCTCCTCGCCGCCGTGCGCCGGTGCGTGCCGGGCAAGCCGGCTGTGGCCTCCGTGCCGCCCGGATAGCCACCCCGGCCCGGTTGCCGTGCCATCACCCGTCCGACGCGCGTCGCGGTTGACAGCGACGCAAAGAGTGCTGAGAGCCTGGACAAGAAAGAAAGCACGCCGTGTCGTGCCTGAACCGCCGGCTGGATGGAGCTGATATCGGTGACTGGATGCCGCGACGCCAGAGCCGTACCGGACGCCGGCGATGCCGCCGCCGATACCAAGCTTTCCCGAGTCTGTCTGATGATCGGGCAATTGGGGCTGGGTGGTGCGGAGAAACAGATCGTGATGCTGGCGCGGGGTCTGGCCGACCGAGGCATCGAGACCTCACTGCTGCTGCTGTCCGAACGTGGCCCGCGCATGGCAGAGCTGTCCGGTTCCGGGGTGAAGGTGCTCGGCCTGGGATGCCGCGGAATCGCCCGGCCATGGGTCGATCTCCGGGGCGCCGTGGAAGGGACCGTGGCGGACGTGAAGGCGTACGCCAGGCTCGTGGCACATCTGCGGCGCACGCGGCCGCAGGTCCTGCACGCCTACTTGTTCCACTGCTACATCGCGGCGGCTCCCGCAGCTCGCATCGCACGGGTCCCGGTGTGCGTGGCGGGGCGGCGCAGTCTGGGCACGTTCAAGGAGGGACGCCGTGGAATGCTGGCCGTGGAGCGGGTCGCCACCGGGATGACCGACTTCGTCGTGGCCAATGCACACGCCGTGGCCGAGGACGCCCGGCGGCAGGAGGGCCTGTCACAGGACAGGATCGGCGTCATTCACAACGGGATGGAAGAGCGGGATTTTCGGACGGTCGCCCCGGCTGAGGTGACATCGGACCTGCCGGTCGTGCTGTGCGTGGCCAACCTGCGCAAGTACAAGGGCCACCAGTATCTGCTCGACGCCGTGGGCCGGCTGCGGCAGCGGGGGCAGCTCTGCACCCTCGTGCTGATCGGTGAAGGACCCGAGCGGATCCCTCTGCAACAGCAGGCCGACCGGCTGGGCATCGACGTGCGCTTTCTGAGCCATCGCACGGATGTGCCCGCCTTCCTCGCCCGGGCGGACGTCGTCGTGCTGCCCTCGTTGGAGGAGGGCCTGAGCAACGCGGTCATGGAGGCCATGGCGGTCGGCCGGCCCGTAGTTGCCACCGCCGTCGGCGGAACACCGGAGTTGCTGGGGGACCGAGGTGTGCTGGTGCCCCCGGCAGACACCGAGGCCCTGGCGCAAGGTCTGGACTGGATGCTCACCGACGGCGCCGCCGCCGCACGACTCGGGAACGCTGCCCGGCAGTGGGCCCTTGAGCACTTGAGCGCGGACACCATGGTGGAGCGGCACATCGGCCTGTACCGCGAACTGCTGGCGCGCAGATCCGCGAGGTGAGAGCGGGGGAACAGCCGTCCCGGCACCGACGGCGGTGCCGGGACGGACGGCCGCCGGTCTTCCGCGAAGGCCGGCGGTCGGGAAGGACGGTCAGGCCACCGCCGTCGCACTGCGGACCGCCGACGACGTCCGCGCCGTGTCCTGGTCGGCACACGAGACGAAGACGTACTCGTTGCAGCCCAGGCCCCCTCCGCAGGTCTTGAGATGACGCAGTTCCATCCCATGGCGCCGGCCCACACGGAACACCTCTTCCGGAGCGGCGACTTCGAAGGGATAGCCCCCCACCCAGTCGATGAGGTCGTATTCGGCCGACATGCCGCGAGCGCGCCGGGCCTGCCCGCCGGCGGGACGCCGTCCCGACCCGGCCAGCTTCAGCAGGGCGGCCACGCGTCCAGGTGCCCGCAGATACATCCGGCTGCCGGCCACCAGCAAGCGCCGCGCCGCCGGGCCGGAGGAGTTGTACGTGCGCTTGACGTGTGTCCACGCGCGGCTGCGCAGACCCTGGTCGTTGTAGATCGACACATACAGCAGCCCACCGGGGGCTACCAGTCGGCAGGCGGCGTCCAGGGCATCCCAGAGGGCGCCCGTGTGGTGCAGCACTCCCCAGGAGTAGACGATGTCGAACTGTCCGAGGCGGGAAATCAGGGAGGAGTCCAGCACCGAACCCTGCTCCACCCGCCAGTCACTGTCGGGCGCGTAACGCTCGCGCAGCCGCCCGGTGGTCGCCACGGCGTCGGGATCGTAGTCGAAGGAGTGCACCCTCGCGCCGAGTTGAAGTGCGGCGAGCGAGAACAGCCCGCTGCCGCAGCCGATGTCCAGGAACGAGCGCCCTGCAAGATCGCGGGTCCCCAGGGCCGCCACGATGGACTCCCGGGCGCCGGCGATACGGTCCTCGTCGACCAGCTGGCTGAACTCCTGCCAGTTGCGGCCGAAGGCGAAACGCTTGCCCTGCTCTACCTCGCTGGAGCAGTCGATCACCTCATGGTCTCCTTCCTCCTGGGAGCATTCACTGCAGAAGCCGGCCCCGTGCTCAACCCGGCAAGAAAACATACGTACTGACGCGGTATATCAGAACCCGGGGGAGAACAGCTTCGACGCTGCGACGGGGGATACGAGAATCGACCCAATACCGGCTTCCGGCGGCCCTCGCGCGACCGCTGGGAATATTTCCGGACGGGTTGCCCAAAGCAGCGGGCACATACTTCGCGCCCTTGCCGGATGCCGGAGTGTGTTCGGCTTAATATCTGGCACATGTCGACCGCTACGTACCAAAGCACGGGTTTCGGCATCCCACGCCTGCGCGTGATGAGAGTCATCACGCGAATGAATATCGGTGGTCCGGCCGTCCAGGTCTCGGCCCTCATGCGAGGTCTGGACAGCGAGCGATTCGACCACCGTCTGATTGCCGGACTTGTGGGTGCGGGTGAGGCGGACTATCTGGATCAGCGGGCACCCGACCTGCCGGTCCAGCGGCTGGACGGCCTGGGACGGTCGGTGCGGCCCACGGATGATGTGCGCTGCCTGCTCGAACTGGCGGCAGCCATGCGCCGGTTCCGGCCACACATCGTCCACACGCACACGGCGAAGGCCGGCGCGCTGGGGCGGGCGGCCGCCGTACTGGCGCGTGTCCCCTCAAGGGTGCACACCTTTCACGGCCATCTCCTGCACGGCTATTTCTCCCCCGCGAAGACCCGCGTCGTCGTGCAGGCCGAGCGCGGACTGGCAGCCCTCTCCGACAAGTTGGTCGCCGTGGGCAGCCGGGTGCGGGACGACCTTGTCGCCGCCGGCATCGGAAAGGCGAACCAATTCACGGTCGTGCCTCCCGGAACCAGGCTTGCGACCGCACCGGAGCCCGCGGATGCCCGGCGACTGCTCGGACTTCCACAGGACTGTCCCGTGGTCGCCTATGTGGGGCGCATTACCGGAATCAAGCGACCCGACCGATTTCTCGCCGTGGCACGCGAAGTCCGCCATGCAGTGCCCGGGGTGCATTTCGTCGTGTGTGGATCGGGCGACTTCCAGCCGGATCCGGAAGCGGTCGCCGAACTCGGCGACTCGCTCCATCTGCTCGGCTGGCGCGCAGACGTGGAGACTGTGTACGCGGCGGCCGACCTGGTGTTGCTGACCTCGGACAACGAAGGCATGCCGGTCAGTCTGATCGAGGCCGGTCTGGCTGGGCTGCCGGCGGTGGCCACGAACGTCGGCAGCGTCGCGGAGGTCGTACAGGACGGAACGACGGGGCTCCTGGCAGGACTGTCGTCCGGCGAACTCGCCCGCCACACCGTGACCCTTCTGCGCGACGCCGAACTGCGCCGCGAGATGGGAACACAAGCGCGGACGTTCACCACCCAGCGCTTCGGCGAGGAACGACTGGTGGCCGACACGCAGGCTCTCTACACCTCCATCGCCGTCGCCCGCGGCTGGTGGCCCGCACCCCGTTCGAAAGGTGAGCACTGTTGAACGTCCTAGTTACCGGAGGCGCAGGCTTCATCGGCGCCAACCTTTGCCGAGAGCTCGCGTCGCGTCCGGATGCGGGCAAGGTCATCGCTCTGGACGACCTGAGCACAGGTTCCGCGGCCAACCTGGCGGGAGTCGACGCGGAACTGATCGAGGGCAGCATCCTCGACCCTGACATCCTCGAGAGCGTCGTAGCCGACATGGACGCCGTCGTCCACCTCGCGGCCCGTCCGTCCGTGCCGCGCTCCCTGGCGGACCCGGTCGCCAGTCATCACGTCAACGCGACCGGGACGGTGTACGTCCTCGAGGCCTGCCGACGCGCACGCATCCCGGTGGTCGCCGCCTCGTCCTCCTCGGTCTACGGTTCCGTTCCCGTGCTTCCGAAACACGAGGCGCTGCCTACCCGGCCGATGAGCCCCTACGCCGCGAGCAAGCTCGCCACCGAGGCCTATGTCCTCGCCTACGGCGCCTCATTCGACCTCCGGGCCCTGGCGTTCCGGTTCTTCAACGTCTACGGGCCGCTGCAGTCGGCCGGCCATGCCTATGCCGCCGTGATCCCGGCTTTCATCGACGCCTTGCTGCGCGGCACTCCCATGAGGGTCTTCGGCGACGGACTGCAGACGCGGGACTTCACCTATGTCGGAACCGTCGTCCGGGTGCTGGCCGACGCCGTACTGCGCAAGGTCGCGTACCCCGATCCTGTGAACCTGGCCTTCGGTACGCGGGTGCCCCTCATCGATCTCGCCCAGCAGCTCGCGGAAATCGTCGGGTCGCCTGCCGACATCCGGCACGAGGCGGCGAGGGTGGGAGACGTCCGCCATTCCCAGGCGGCCGATGGTCTGCTGCGCGGGCTCTTCCCCGATGTCGCCCAAGTGCCGCTGCCCCGCGGACTGGCCGAGACCGTGCGCTGGTTCCGTACCCTGCCCGAGTACGCGGCGCTGCCACCGGCCAAGCCGCTCACGGTGGAAGTGGGCTGACGACAGAGCTGAGGGGAGCCACGGCGACGCGCCGTGGCTCCCCTCAGCTCTGTCCTTCCCCTCTTACCGCGTAAACAGGGACTCTCAGAAGCAGGCCCCAGGCCACGAGGGTCACCGTGACCACCGTGAACAGCACGGCGTTCTGCGGGAGGACCTTGAACATGACGAGTACTGCTGTCAGGCACGTCATGGCCGCGAAACTCCCGATGACAACGGCGACTTGACGAACAGTCAGACCGAGGCGCCGGAGCCGGTGTGCGATGTGATCCCGGCCGCCCTGCAGCACGGGCCTGCCTTCCCTGCGCCGCGCGACCATGACCAGGCCGGTGTCCGCGGTGACGACCAAGGTGATGAGGAACAGACTGGTGTATCCGGAAAGAGCGGAGTTGTCCCGGTGCAGGGTCACCGTGGCGGACGACACCAGAAAACCCACGAAAAGCGAGCCGGCGTCACCGAGGAAGATCCGCGCCGGGTGCCAGTTGTGGAAGAGGAATCCCGCGCAGGCCCCTGCCAGGGCGGCCATGACCGAGGCGGTGCCCACCAGGCCGCCGGAGAGAGCGGCGCAGCAGAGGAATCCCGCGGTGACCACGGTCACCGTGGACACCACCCCGTCCATGTTGTCGAGCAGGTTGAACGCGTTGGTGGTGAAGAGGATCCAGGCGACCGAGATCACCACGTCGAGCCATGTACCGAAGAGCACCGGGTGGCCGCACCACACCACCACCACCAGGGCTGCCGCCGCCTCGACACAGACACGAGAACGGATGCTGAGCTGACGCAGGTCGTCGGTGAGGCCCAGAACGGCGATGAGCGCAGCGCAGGTGAGCACGACGCCGACCGTGGCGTCATGCTCATTCACGGCGAGTGTCGCCGCACCCGCGGCGCCCACGGTGGCGAACGCGACCGCGATGCCGCCGAGATAGGGCGTGGGCCGGACATGGACTCTGCGTGCGTCCGGCTGGTCGGTGTATCCGCGTCGCAGGGCCAGGCGCCGCAGTGGCTCGGTCAGCAGGGCCGCGATGAAGAGAGCTCCCAGCCCCGCGATCGCCGACACCAGCCACGGGCTCAGACCGGACATGGACCCGCCAGCACGGCCTGACCGGTGGAATTGCCCGTGTCCCCCTTGGACTGACCGTCGGCGACAAGCCCGAGCACCTGCCGCTTCACCTCGCTTCGGGCATCCTCGACGGCGTCCGCGAGCACGTCGTCGAGGTTCCGTTGCGGCTGCCAGCGGGTGAAGGCCCGCAGCTTCGTGGTGTCGGGGACGCGACGCTCCATGTCCTCGAACTCCGGTCCGTAGGCCTCGCTGTACGAGAGACGCCGCACGGACGAACTGCTCTTGGCGCGGGCGATGATCCGCTCCGCCAGATCGAGGATGCTGGTCTCCTCGTCGCTACCGATGTTGAAGGTCTCACCCACGGAATCCGGCAGGTCGATCAGCGACAGAAGCGCTTCGACCACATCCGCGACATGGAGGAAGCAGCGGCTCTGCTGCCCGGTGCCGTAGACGGTGAGGGGTTCTCCGCGGACTGCCTGACGGGCGAACCTCGGGATGACCATGCCGTAGGCGGGGCTCTGCCGAGGACCGACGGTGTTGAAGAACCGCACGATGGTGGAACGCAGTCCGTACTCCCGGCGGTACAGCTCGGCGAGGATCTCGTCCACCGCCTTGGCGGTGGAGTAGGACCACCGTGGAACAGAAGGACTGCCCAGGATGCGGTCGGAGGTCTCGCTCAGCGGTCCGGAGGAGTTCTTGCCGTAGATCTCCGATGTACTGGCAAGGATTACTCTCCGGTCATAGCGGTGAGCGGACCCGATGACCGTCTCGGTGCCTTTGGTGTTGATGGTGAAGGAATTCAGCGGCTGTTCGACGATGAGTTTCACACCTACGGCCGCCGCCAGGTGCACCACGCAATCACAGTCCCGCACCAAATCGTCGACGAGCGACGCATCCAGTACGGAGCCCTGGACGAATTGGAAGTTATCCTGCCCGCGCGCCCGCGCAAGGTTCTCCGGGCGTCCTGTGCTGAGGTCATCGAGTACGACGACCGGCTCACCACGTGCCAGCAGTGCATCGACGAGATGGGAGCCGATGAAGCCGGCTCCTCCGGTGACCAGGTACTTCGGATGTTCCATCACGCCGTCACTCCATGTTTGCGGGTGGGGCATTGCCGGAGGCATGTGCACCGGCGACGCATGGCCACGATAACCGGGGATAACGCAAATAGAATGAATGGAATCCCGCAATTAGCCCATTCGTGCCCCCTAGACGGCCGACATGACTCCATTCGCCCGACGAGTGTCACTCAAGAGATGGACGGGAAGCCGCGTCGAGCGAGTGTCAGGCATATTCCTCCGAAACATTCTGCTTGGCAAGCAGAGAGGAGTCCCACCGTGTCGGTGGCAACAAAGAAGGTAGTAGTGGTCGGCCAGGGGTACGTCGGCCTTCCCCTCGCCATTCGTGTGGCGGAAGCCGGGCACAATGTCGTGGGTCTCGATGTGGACGAGATGCGCGTCAAGCGACTCGCCGCCGGCGAGTCGTTCGCCGAGGACGTGACGTCCCTTCGCCTACTGGCAGCCCTGAACTCGGGCCGCTATTCCCTGAGCACCGATTACGCCGATGCGGTGGACTTCGATGTCTGCGTCATCACGGTGCCCACTCCCCTGAAGGACGGCGTCCCCGACCTGAGTTTCGTGGAGAACGCCGCACAGGCAGTCGCCCAGCACCTGAGGCCGAACGCCACGGTGATCCTCGAGTCCACCACGTATCCATGCACGACCGAGCACGTGGTATCCCCGATCCTGGAGGCGGGCAGCGGGCTCCGGGCGGGCGAGGACTTCTTCCTGGGATACAGCCCGGAACGAATTGACCCGGGAAATCCGACCTGGCGGCTGGAGAACACCCCGAAAGTGATCTCCGGTTTGAACGACGTCTCCCTGCGGCATGTCGAGCAGTTCTACGACGACATCGTGGAGCGTACTGTCCCGGTGAGTTCGCCACGCACGGCCGAACTGACCAAGCTCCTGGAGAACACGTTCCGCCATGTCAACATCGCCCTCGTCAACGAGCTTGCGATGTTCTGCAAACCACTGGGCATCGACATCTGGGAAGTAATCGACGCGGCGGCGACCAAGCCCTTCGGCTTCATGCGCTTTCTGCCCGGGCCCGGTGTCGGAGGACACTGCCTGCCCATTGATCCCTCCTATCTGTCGTGGCAGGTCAAGCAGACGCTTCGGCACGACTTCCGCTTCGTGACACTGGCCAACGACATCAACAGCCATATGCCCGACCATGTGGTGCTGCGCGTTGCCAGAGGACTCAACGGCCGCCGCAAGCCCGTCAATGGCAGCCAGGTCCTGGTCCTCGGGCTCGCCTACAAGCGGAATACCGGTGACATCCGGGAGTCCCCTTCCGTGGCCGTCGCTCTCGGACTCCGGCAACTGGGCGCTCATGTCCTCGCGGTGGAACCGCATGTGGACTCACTTCGGCTGCCCCAGGACATCCTGTGCGTCGAACTCACGGAGGAACAAGTCGCGGCAGCCGATGCCGTGGTCATCGCCACCGACCATGACGTCTTCGATTACGCAATGGTGGAACGCACGGCCGACTACGTGTTCGACGCCTGCAATCGCTGCCGTTCGGAGACCGTTGAGCGCCTCTGAAGGGCGCCACTGCACTCCGTTGGGGGTAAGAAAAGGCGGGCGTGCATGCCATGTGCCGCAATTCCCTCGGCGGGGTCCTAGCGTAACTGTTCATTCACTCGCTCCGATCGGGGATGGCCTTGGATTTGCGCGACTACCTACGAGTCCTTTCCCGCCGTTGGCGTGTCATCGCCGTTGTGGCTCTGCTGGGGACGGGGACAGGCATCCTGACAAGTTCCGTCGCCACTCCTGAGTACCGCGCAACGACCACGCTGTTCGCTTCCCTCCAGAGCGGTGCCGACACGTCCCAGCTCATCCAGGGGAACTCATTCACCCAGGCCAGAGTCCAGTCCTACGCCGACGTGGCGGGCAGCCCGGAGGTGACCGGGCCGGTTGTGAAGTCCCTGCGGCTCGATATCACGCCGACCCAGCTGGCTGAGCGGATCACGGCCGAGGCACCCCTCAACACGGTGCTGGTCCGTCTGACCGTCACCGACACCCAGGCGCTACGAGCCGCCCGGATGAGCAACGCGGTAGCCGCTCGCTTCGCGCAGGTGATCAGGGCGCTGGAACGTCCGGAGAAGAGCAAGTCCCCGTCCCCGGTACGACTCACCGTCACCCAGCCTGCCACCGTGCCGTCCGCGCCCTCGTCCCCGAACACCACTCTCAATGTCGCGCTCGGTCTGGCGCTGGGCCTGGTTCTCGGGGTGGGGCTGGGTGTCGCACTGGAGACGGTGGACACCTCGATGCGTGATCCCAAAGCCCTTGCCGAGTGCCTCGCAGCGGCTGGGGGACCTCCCGTGCTCTCCAGCATCGTGCAGGACCCGCGAGCGGTACGGGCGCCGATCTCCCTGCGCGACGACAAACACGGTCCTCGCGCGGAGGGCTTCCGGAAGCTTCGGGTCAATCTGCAGTTCGCGGAGGTGCTCCAGCGGCCGAAGGTGATCGCCGTGACCAGCCCGCTGCCCCGTGAGGGCAAGAGCAGCGTGTCGGTCAACCTGGCCGCCACACTGGCCGAAGAGGGGGCAAGGGTATGCCTGATCGACTGCGACCTGCGCCGCCCTTCGATCGCTCCGGCCCTCGGCCTGGTCAGGGACGCCGGGCTCACCACAGCTCTGGTGGGCCAGGCCGAAGTGCATCAGGTACTGCAGTCGGCCGGGTCCTTCTCCGTGCTCACCAGTGGGATGATCCCTCCCAACCCGACCCAGTTGCTCGGAAGCAGCCACTTCGGCTCCCTGCTGCGCACCCTCGCCGAGCAATTCGACCATGTCGTGGTGGACACCCCTCCGGTGCTCCCCTTTGCCGACACCGCGGCGATGGCACCCGCCATTGACGGCTTCCTGCTCGTGGCGCGCGCCGGCCGGACGAGCCGGAGCCAGGTCGTCGACGCCCTGCGCATCCTCGAACGCGTCAATGTCCCTGTGCTGGGGGCGGTCATGAATGGCGCTCCGGCACGAGGAGAGGCCGACGCATACGGCTACTCGTACAAGTACCGGCCGAAGCAGAAAGTGACGACGCGGCTCGCCGAGCTCGTGACGTCGCGCCTGGCGGCGGTGGTTCCCAGCCGACGGCCGGCTGCCAGGGGGCACGGGGCTCCTGTTCCGGCCAGGCCGCGACCGTACAGCCAGGCGACCCGGCCAGTGTTCGTGGACGGGCTGTCCCATGCGGTCAGCGCCTCGCCCCCCGGCGGCGGCGAGGCGGCGCCGGGACAACTCCGCCTGGGGAGCGAGCGTCTGTGAACCGGTCGGGCGGGACGAAGGCGCTCTTGTCGGCCACGGTGCCGGTGTGACCTCATGCGTCTCTCGCTGGTGGTACCCGTCGCGGCCGCGGCCCTGGTCAGTGGGACGCTCCTCCACTCGTGCGGGACAGACGCCGGAGCCGGGGACCGCGGCCCGGCCACGCAGGGGCGGGCCTCGGCGGCGGTCGAGCAGCTGAGGGTCGAGGTCGTCGAGGTACTGCCCCATGACCCGAAGGCCTTCACCCAGGGCCTGGAGATGGCCGGCGGCAAGCTGTACGAGAGCACGGGAGTGTCCGGACAGTCATCGGTTCGGGCGGGGCCGCCAGGCGGGTCTCCCGCGGTCCGCGCCGATCTGCCCGCGCCGCTGTTCGGCGAGGGAATCACCGTCATGGGGCCCACTCTGTGGCAGCTCACCTGGCAGAACGGCATCGCGGTCGAACGGGACACGAGGACGCTGGCCGAGTTGCGCCGGGTCCCTTACGGGGACGAAGGCTGGGGAGTGTGCCACCAGCGGCAGCGCGGCCGGCTGGTGACGAGCGACGGCTCCTCCCGGCTCGTTTTCCGGAACCCCAGAACGCTGGCGAAGACAGGGGAGGTCACGGTCTCCGACCGTGGGCGGCCCGTGAAGCTGCTGAATGAGCTGGAGTGTGTGGGCGACACCGTGTACGCCAACGTCTGGGCCGCCGACCGGATTGTGCGTATCGACGCCGACACCGGCACGGTGACCGCGGACATCGACGCTCCGGCCCTGCTCAGCGCGGCCGAGAAACGACGCGCGGACGTCCTCAACGGTATTGCGGCCGTTCCCGGGACCGGTCAGTTCCTGCTCACCGGCAAGTGGTGGCCCAAGATGTTCCGGGTCGCCTTCGTTCCCAAGTGACGCGACACGAGCTGCCCGAGGCCCGGGCGGCACGGCATCGGACTGTCCGAGGCCGGGAGAGAGGCACGTGTGTCGCGATATTTCTCGGCCACATGGACAGGGATCTGATCATGCCCATGCTCGTGGGAACCTCGGGGTGGCAGTACAAGGACTGGCGCGGCGTTCTCTATCCGCCGGGGCTGCCGCAGCGGCTGTGGCTCCAGGAGTACGCCCGGCACTTCGCCACCGTGGAGAACAACAACGCCTTCTACCGGCTTCCCAGTACGGAGGTCTTCGCCTCCTGGCGGGAGCGGACGCCGGAGGGCTTCGTCATGGCGGTCAAGGCCAGTCGCTATCTGACCCATCTGAAGCGGCTGCACGACCCCGAGGAGCCGGTGCGCCGGCTGATGGAGCGGACCGAGGGCATCGGCGACCGGCTGGGGCCCGTACTGCTGCAGCTGCCGCCCAACTTCCCGGCGGACATCGGGGCTCTGGACGCCTGCCTGAGCTGCTTTCCCGGCACGGTCCGGGTGGCCGTCGAATTCCGCCACACCTCGTGGTGGGAGGCGGAAAGGGAGCTCCGGGCAGTGCTGGAACGGCATGGCAGCGCACTGTGCTGGGCGGATCGGGGGTCCCGCCCGGTGACGCCACTGTGGCGTACCGCCTCCTGGGGATACGTGCGGTTTCACGGCGGCATCGCCGAGCCGGCGCCGCGCTACGGCCGCCGAGCGCTGACGTCCTGGGCACGGCGTATCCGCGACGCCTGGCCGGACGAGGACGATGTGTATGTGTACTTCAACAACGACCTGGGCGGTGCGGCCGTCGTGGACGCCGCCAAGTTCGCCCGGGCAGCGGCCGCTTCGGGCCGGACGGTGAGCCGTACGCCGGTGGCCCCGGCGCCGGGTTCCACGTCCTGAGCGGGCCACAGCCCGAGCGGGCGCGAGCGGTGCCACGGATCTACGATGAGAGCACCGTCGAGTCGAACCGGCGTTCCAGAGGAGGCTGCGATGGAGGAGCATTTCGTCTGGGTGACGACGCGCCGCATCAAGCCGGGCGCGTTGGAGGAGTTCGAGGGGGCCTGGCGCCCGGCCCCTTCCCCGCAAGGCCTGCGCCGCGCCTTCGCGTACTGGTCCGAGGACGGCCAGGAGATCACCGGAGTGTCGTTCTGGGACACCCGAGAAGCGTGCGACGCCTGGCGGGCCTCCGAGGCGGAGACGCGGCGGCGTGAGGCCATGGCGCCTTACGTCGTAGAGGAGCGGGAAGGCTTCTACCGCGGCCGCGAACTCGGCGTCGGCTCCGCCTGAGACCACCGGCGCTCGTTGCCGCCGCAACGTCCGACTGCCTCCCGCTCTCCCGCCGGGATCAGCCGGCCGCCGCCGGCTGCGTCTCCTGCACGTCGACGAGAGTGGTCGGCAGCGCAAGGTACGCCGTGACGCCGCAGGCACCGTCCTGCCCCTGGGTGGGACGCAGTTCGACCTGCGCGCCGAGCCGGGCCGCGAGGGTCCCGACGACATAGTGGCCGAGGAAGCGGGTGGGGGTGATCAGGAAGGACTCCCGCCCGGCGAGCCGGGCGTTGGAGCGGGCCAGGTCCTCGGCGGTCATGCCGGACCCCCGGTCGACGACTGCGAGGCAGTACTCGCCGCCGTCGCGCCAGCCGTAGATCTCGACGGGGAGCGTGGGCGGTGAGAAGAGCAGGGCGTTCTCGATGAGTTCGGCCAGCAGATGGGAGAGCTCGGCGACGGCCCGGCCACGGACGCGGCCGTGCTGTACATCGACCACGACCACGCGCTGGTACTGCTCGACCTCGGAGATCGCCGACTGCACCACCTCGGCCGCCGACACCAGTCCGGACCAGGTACGCGGCGGCAGCTCCTCCCCCGCGAGCACGAGCAGCGACTCGGCATTGCGGCGCATGCGGGTGGCCAGGTGGTCGAGTTCGAAGAGCTCGCCGAGTGCGTCCGGGTCGATCTCCTGCCTCTCCAGCGTGGTGATCAGGCCGAGCTGGCGGGAGAGCAGTGCCTGGTTGCGGCGGCCGAGGGAGGCGAGCGACTCGGCGCTGTTGCGGCGCAGCACGGTCTGCTCGGTCGCAAGACCTATAGCGGTGTGCTCGACGTTGTGCAGGGCGGTGGCGAGACGGGTGATCTCGCGGGCACTGTCGGGCACCCGTCGGGACGGCCCGGAGACGAGTTCGTCGCCCGCCTCGGCCTCCTGGATCCGGGCGACCGCGGCGGGCAGCCCGCTACGGGCGACCGAGTCGGCCTCATCGGCGAGTGCGACGAGCGGCCGGGTGATCGAGCGGGCGGAGAGCACGGCGAGTGCAGCGGCGACCGCGAGGATCAGCACACCGAGGCCGATGAAACCGCCCAGCTGGCCGGTGGCGTCCTCCCCTATCCGGTCCGCGCGGCGCCGTACCTCGGCGCCGATCTGCCGCTGAACGCCATGAAGTTGGTCGACGAGCGCGGTCATGGAGGACCACCAGCGGCCGGGGTCCACGGAGAGCCGGCCGCCATCGGCTCCGTCCTCCGCCCGCTTCTCGTAGCCGAGGGCGCGCCGGGCCTCCCCGGTGGCGAAGGCGGCGTCCAGCGCGGACTGCTGGGCGGGTGTGGCGAGTTCGGCGTACTGGGTCAGGAAGGCCAGCCGGGCCGCCCGTACCTCGGTGAAGTCGAGGAACTCGCTGCCCTTGAAACGCCCTGCCGCGAACACTCCGTTGAGGGAGCCGCGTTCGAGGGCGACCGCTTCGGTGGCTCGGACGAGGGCCTGCCAGGCGCCCATCGCCTCGGCGAGGGCTCGGTCACCTCGAGCCGGTTCCGCGGCCGCGGCGTCGATCAGTTTGTCGATCGCCCCGGTGTACGCGGCCAGGGTCGGGGCGCGCTGCACAGTGCCGTCGTCGACCCGGCGGCGCACGGTGTCCAGGGCCGAGACCCGGGCGAGCGCCTCACGTAAGGTGTCGGCGGTGTCGGCTCCCGCGCCGCCCGCCCCGAGCAGGGTCTCGAATCCGGCACGGGCGGTCTCGGTGCGTGCGCGCTGTACCCCGACGTCGTCGCGGTACTCCTTGGCGCCGCCCAGCAGGCCGTTGGTGAGGCCGCGTTCACGCTGCAGCTCGCGCACCAGTTCCTGGGCCTTGAGGAGGAGTTCGACGCGGCCCGCGGTCTCCCGCGCCGCTGACCAGTCGGCGGCCCGGTCGGCGACGCCGAGGCCGGTCACGACCAGCAGCAGACAGGTGGGGACGGCGAGCACGATGGCTACACGGCCGCGGATCGTTCCCCAGCCGGGCAGAGCGGGCAGTTGCGACAGCAGGCGTCGTTGGGTGCGCATCACAACCGACGACGCTACGAACCGGCGTGCCCGGCGCGGTTTCCCGACGGTAAGGGACTGGTTGCCACGGGTTCACAGGCAGGCGGGCAGCGGCATGCACCGTACGTCACCTTGCCGTAACGCAACGTCCGGCCGCACGGGACGGGCGCGGACCCGGCCGTCGCTGGTACACGATGAGGTGGGCGCCGGCGTGGTGCGGGGAGCGGAGAGGCGGGTGGGCTGATGGGCGGTGACGTCGGCCGGGGACGGGTGCTGGTGGTGGACGACGATCCGGCGATCCGGCGGTCGCTGGAGCGGGGACTGCGGCTGGCCGGTTTCGCGGTGTCGCTGGCCGAGGGCGGGCGGCCCGCCCTGGTCCATGTGCGCCGGGAGCCGACCGATGTGGTCGTGCTCGACATCTCCATGCCCGGTCTCGACGGAATCCAGGTGTGCCGGGCCCTGCGCGACGACGGCAACGACCTTCCCGTACTGATGCTGTCGGCGCTGGACGAGACGGCGGACCGCATCGCGGGGCTCCAGGCGGGTGGCGACGACTACCTGGTCAAGCCGTTCGCGTTGCAGGAGCTGGTGCTGCGGCTCGAGGCGCTGCTGCGCCGGCGGCCGCCGAGGGACACGGACACGGTCCGCATCGGGCCCCTGGTGCTGGATCCGGCGGCCCGCGAGGCGAGGCTCGACGGCGAGTTGCTGGTGCTGACCCGGCGGGAGTTCGAGCTGTTGGAGGTCCTGGCGCGCAATGTGGGGATCGTGCTCACCCGGGACCAGTTGCTGGAGCGGGTCTGGGGGTACGACTTCGAGGTGCGCACGGATGCCGTCGACACCTTCGTCAGCTATCTGCGGCGCAAGCTGGAGAGCGGTGGCCGGGCACGGATCATCCATACCGTGCGGGGCGTCGGTTTCGTCCTGCGCCCGGACAACGGGAGCCGGAGCGCGTGAAACTGTCGACGCGGATCGCACTCGCCATTGGCGTCACCGTGCCGGTGCTGGTGCTGGCGGCGGGATGGCTGCTGCTCCAGCTGGTCGCCCGTGATCTGCACGCCGAGCAGGACGCGCATCTGCGCGAGCGCGCGGCAGTGGCCGCGGGGGACGCCCGTCGGCTGCTGCGGGCCACCGCCGCCGACCGTCCCGCAGCGGTCGAGCAGGCTCGTGAACGGCAGTTGTACGCCTCCGGCCTGGATGTCGGCATCCGGCTGACCGGGCCGCAGGGCACCGTATCCGGCGGCCCTCAGCCCGATGCCTCCGTACCCCTTCCGCAGAGCGCACGGATGCCGGTCACCATCGAGGAGGGGTCCAGGAGCTGGCGGGTGCTGGCCGTACGTGTGCAGGGCTCGCGCGCCGGTGTCGACGGCACTCTGTGGCTGTTCTCCCCGGATACCGCGAGCGAGGACCAACTGGCTCTCGTACGCCGCCGCGTGGTGATGGTGGCGCTGCTGGCCGCCCCGTTGGCCGGTCTGCTGGCTCTGGCCGTCGCCTCGCGGGCCGGCCGCCCGCTGCGCCGGCTGCAACAGCGCACCAGCGGCCTCGACCCGAGGGTGGATGCGGCAAGACTCGACCACAGCCGGACCGGGGTCACCGAGGTCGACGACCTCGCCCGGACGCTGCAGACCGTACTGGCCCGCTATGACGAACAGGCCGCGCGGACCACGGGTGCCCTGACCACCGCTCGGTCGTTCGCCTCCGCCGCGGCGCATGAACTGCGCACCCCGCTGATGAGCATGCAGACGAATCTGGAGATCCTGTCCCAGCATCCCGACCTCGCGCCGGTGGACCGGGATGAGGTCCTGAGGGATCTCCGGACCGAACACGCCCGGCTGCTGAGCCTGCTGGTGATGCTCAGGGAACTCGGACGTGGCGACCTGGTCGAGGCCGATGCCTTCGGTCCGGTGGACCTCACCGAAGTAATCGACGCCTCCGTCGCCGACGCCGAGCGCAGGCATCCCACGGCGCAGATCAATGTGCCGGTGATGCCGCGCCTCAGCGTGCACGCATGGGAGCCCGGGGTACGAACAATCGTCGACAACCTCCTGGCCAATGCGCTGATGCACGGGCGGGGCAGCGACGGACGGGCCCGGATCGAGCTGGGCCTGAGAGCGGGCGGACACCCCAGGGGCTCGGTCGCCGTACTGACGGTGGACGACCACGGGCCCGGCATCCCGCCCCCGCGCCGTGCCGCGGTCTTCCATCGCTTCGAGCGCGGACCGGAAAGCCCCGGATCGGGCCTCGGATTGACCCTCGTCGCGCAGCAGACCGCCCTGCACGGCGGCCGCGTCGAGGTCCAGGACCGTCCTGGCGCCGGTGGCACGCGGATCGAGGTACGGCTCCCGGTGCGGGAGAGCAGGCAGACCGAGATCCTCTTGCCTGCCGAGCGGGACTGGCTGACCGGAGCTGCCGGGCACCCACAAGGTTTCCACAAGGACGGCTCCTAACTTCTGGGCAGGCGCAGGCATATGGGCCTCGCCCCGTTCCCAAGGAGAAACCGTCATGAGGACTGTCAGGACCGCTGCCCTCGCTCTCACCGCCGCCGCCGCGCTGCTCGCCGCGGCGGGCACGGCCTCGGCCGGCGGAGGGGCACCGTCGCCGGACGCCGCGCCCACCGGCGACGGTGCCCAGGCTCTCTGCAAGCGGGTACCGAAGATCGAGAAGCGCCTCGGCCGAGCCCTTGACCGCCTCGACGGGAACGCGGCGCGGCGCGGTTCCATCGCCCGGCTGGCGAAGCGGGTCGAAAACGCCAAGGCAGCCGGTCACACCGAGATCGAGACGTACCTCAACGACAAGCTCACCTTCCGCCGCTCCCTTGTTCCCACCCTCGAGAAGCGCCGGAAGGACCTGACCGCGGTCAAGACCTGGTGCGAGGCGAACAGCAACGGGAGCGAGAAGTGATGTCCCGCCGGCCGGAGTCCCGCCGCCGCACCGCCACCACCGTCGCGGCCGCCCTCCTGCTCCTCACGGCCCTCACCGGCTGCGGGCAGGACGACGACGAGAAGGCCGGCGGAACGACCGACAGCCCTGTCACCACCGGCCCCGTCACCACCGGCCCCGCGGAGGTCACCGACATGAAGAAGCTCGTGGATGCCGCCGAATCGGCCGCTGCCGCAGCGGAGTCCGCGGCGGCGGAAGACGGGCAGGACTGATCCGGCAAGGGACGCCGGGGACGGCCCCCGGCGGCCCGCCCGGATGCAGTCGCGCTGGGCCAGGGCGACGATGGACGTACCCGGGATCATCTTCTTCGACCTTCAGGAGCCGTTCCTGATCCCGTCAATGGCCGGTAACCGAAGAAAAATTCGAGCAAAGGGCCAGAACCAGGACGGATGTGAAAGGCGGAGGCCGATGTCGAAATACCTCGTCAAAGCCAAGTTGACCACGGAGGGACTGAAGGGCCTGCTCAAGGAAGGCGGCACGGCGCGCCGTGATGTCGTCGAACGCATGGTCCAGAGCGTGGGGGGTCGGCTCGAATCAATGCACTGGGCATTCGGTGACGATGACGTCTATGTCACGGCGGACCTGCCGAACAACGCCTCCGCCGCGGCCCTGGGTCTCGTTGTGTCCGCGGCCGGCGGCGTGCGCACGAGCATCGTCGTGCTGCTGACGCCCGAGGAGATCGACGAGGCGGTCCGCCAGAAGGTGGACTACCGCGCGCCCGGCGCCTGACACGCCATGTCGGCTGTGGACGCACCCCTCGTGGACGCCGCCGAGCCGGCAACGGCCGGTTTCCGGAGCAGAAGCAGTGCCGCGTCGTCGTGGAGGCGCCCGCCCACGTGCTCCAGCAGCTCGTTGTGCAGCGCGGCGACGGTACGGGACGGCTCGTCCGACAGGTGCCGTGCCACCCCCTCGATGAGCGGGTAGAACTCACGACTGTGGTTGCGGGCCTCGGTCACCCCGTCGGTGTAGAGGAGCAACTGGTCGCCGTCGGTGAAAGACAGCACCTGAAGGTTCGGGGTCTCGCCGGTGAGTGTGTTCAGCCCGAGAGGCGGAGTCGGATGTGCCGGTTCGACAGCCGTGACGTCGCTGCCCCGCACCAGTAGCGGAGCGGCGTGTCCACAGTTGACTATCTCCATACGCCCGGCCCCCGCGTACCCGGCGACAACGGCGGTGACGAAGTCGTCGGGACCCAGGTTCCGCGCGAGGCTCCGCTCGATCCTGCCGACGACATCCAGAAGGTCCGGCTCGTCATAGGCGGCTTCACGGAAGACACCGAGCACCAGGGCGGCAGTACTCACCGCGGGCAGCCCCTTGCCCCGCACATCACCGACGATCAGCCTGATCCCGTACGGGGTGGGCACGAGGGCGTAGAGGTCCCCGCCGATACGGGCCTCCGCCGCGGCGGCGCTGTAGCGGACAGCCACCTGGAACTGGCCGACAGTGGCAGGCACGGGCCTGAGGAGGGCGTGCTGGGCGGCTTCGGCGACCGAGCGGACGGCCTCCAGCACCCTTTCGCGACGCCCGCGCAGCGCGCTGGCCAGGCTGCCCGCGAGGGTGACGGCGACCAGTGCGGACAGCACGATTGCCTGCTCACGCCCCGGCGCACCGCCGCGTACGCCGAACACCGCGCCCAGCGCCACGGCGATGAAGCCGATACGGAGGACTCCCCACGGCCTGCTGGTGGCGGCGGCCAGCGTGGGTCCGACGGCGAGCAGCGGCAGCCAGGTCGCCCCGGTTCCGCTGAGGAGGGCGAGGAGCGCCACCGCAAAGACGATCAGTGCGGGCGCGCCGGCGAGGAGTGCGGCGGTGCGCGGCTGGTCCAGCTTTGTCGCCCCGGCGGCCAGGGCCGCTCCCGGCCCCCCGTCCGGCCTGGCCGGCGTGCCGGAGCCGGCCGTCTGCTTCTTGAGCTTCCAGATCCGTGGGCGGTCGCGCTGATCGTCTCGGGTCTGAATCATGTTCGCGTCCGCAACTCCCTGATCCGTCAATGAGGGCTGAAGTGCCCGTTTTATCCAGGAAACAGGGAGGAGCGGGTGCGCCACAAGGACAGGAATTTCAGATAGTGAGCGAGAGGCCCCTGGTCACGCGGTTCGCTGCCGGGATCAGCTGCGCGAGGACCTGATCGATTCGGGAGAGCCGGTCCGCCCGGACGGAGACACCGAGCGAGCCGAGCGTCTCGCCGCTGTATACCGGCACGGCGACGCAGACCGTACCGAGGGAGTACTCCTCCACGTCCATGACGGCCGGGGTGGCGGGTGACGATTCGAGTCGTCGGAGCAGTTCGGAACGGTGGGTAATGGTCCGCGGCGTGAGATCGGCGAGCTGGTGCCTGGAGAGGTAGTCGCTGCGGGAGTCTTCGTCCAGCTCACGCAGAACGCACTTACCCAGCGCCGTGGCGTGCCCGGCGTCCTCGAATCCCACCCAGAGGTCGACCCGTGGCGCCCGCGGGCTGTCGACGATCTCGGCGACCCGGATCTCGCCGTCCTCGTAGAAGGTCAGGTAGGCGGCGGCAGACGTTTCGTCCCGCAGGGCGGCGAGCGTGGGACGGATACGGGTGAGCAGCGCCTGCCCACTGCTTCCGACGTGCAGCATGTGCAGCTTGTCCCCGATGACGAACCCGCCGTCGTCCAGCTTCCGCAGGTACCCGTCGTGGACCAGGGTTCGCAGCAGGTGGTACGCGGTGGCCAGCGGCAGCCCCGACTCGCGTGCCAGCTGCTTCGCCGGTACGCCGCCCTCGTGCGCCCCCACAGCTTCCATCAAGCGGAAGGCTCGCTGCACGGAAGTGATGAGCGTTGGGCCGTCCTGCGCAGCCATACCACCAGATTGCGCCCGGTGTATCGCGTTAGCAAGGTCGAGCCGGGACGCCGGCCATTGCCCGGGCCGCCCGCGCAGCCTCTTGTCGCAGCTCTCTTTGCCTGGTTGTCTACCGCGGGCGATCCCGGACGGATTCGCACGCGCTGCGGGTACGCAGCCCATGATGGGAGAAACGTGGCACCAGTGGCTGGGCAGGAAGTACGAGGCACTCTGCCCGAGGGCCTCGGTGACGCGATACGCGACACCGCCGAGGACATCGCCGCGCTGCTGCGCGGAGTTGCCGACACGGCTGTTCCGGTACCCGACTCCGAGTGGAGCGTCGGGGCGGCGGCCGCGCATCTGGCGCAGGCCAATGAGCTGATGGCCGATATCGCGGCAGGGCAGGAGCGCGGCTACGGGGACGGCACCCCGCAGAGCCTGGCCGCGGCCAATGAGCGCGCGCTGGCCGGGTTCGACGAGCGCGGGGCCGATCCGCTGGCCGAGATGATCGTGGTCCAGGCCGCCGCATTCCTCAAGGCGGTGGACCAGCAGGCGATCGAGGGGACTGTGGTCACCCCCCTCGGCCCGATGAGCCGGGCCGAACTGGGCTCGTACCTGCTGGCGCACATGCTCGGGCACGGCTACGACCTCGCCCGCGCGCTCGGCCGTCCGCACATGATCGACCGCGGCCGGGTCGAACTGACCCTGCCCTTCCTGATCACGGCCATGCCGCGGGTGGTCGACACCGCCGCCGCCGCTGGGCTGACCGCCCGCTACACGATCCGTCTGTGGGGCGGCGCCCGCTTCGGCGTCACGCTCACAGGCGGCGCCGTCGCCGTGAGCGCGCAGCCATCGAGCCGCCCGGACTGCACCATCCTCACCGAGCCGGTCACCTTCCTGCTCATGGCGCTCGGCCGCTGCGACCCGTGGGGAGCAATCGCCCGGGGCCGCGTGCTCGCCTGGGGCCGCAAGCCCTGGCTCGCTCCCCGTTTCCCGACACTTTTCACGGCACCCTGAAGTCCGGCCGGTGGTGCGGGGGTGCGCGTCCCGCACCACTTCCGGGAGGCCCCGGCACGTCGGCCGCCCCTCTCGCGGCGTCACAATGGAGGTGAGGACACGCCTGCCGTTTACGGAAGGGCGGAAAATGCCAGTGCCCTACATAGCGGTGACCGCCTTGAGCCATGACGGGCTGATCCGGGATCACAACGAGGACAGCCTCGTGGTCGGACCGTGGACGCTGTGCGGCACCGTGACCGAGAATCCTCAGACGCTCCTGTTCCCCTTCGGCACACCGCTCGTCGTCGCGGTCGCCGACGGGCTGGGCGGGCAGCCGGCCGGCGAAGTGGCGAGCGCACTGGTCGTCCGGCAACTCGCCTCGCTGGGACCTACGTTGGACGGCGAAGAAGCCGTCCGTGACGTGCTGGACCTGTGCAATCACGCGGTGTATGCGGCGACCGACGGGTTTCCCGAGCGGGTCACCATGGGAACCACGGTCGCGGGTGCCGTCGTGCTGGCGGATTCGCTGCTGACGTTCAATGTCGGCGACAGCAAGGTGTTCGAGGTGACTGACGACGGACTTCGCCAGGTGAGCGTGGACGACAGCCCGCCGCCGGCACCCGGGCGGCGCACCACGTCAGCCGTCACGCAGACGCTCGGCGGCAGCCCCACGTTCACCGCCATCACGGCGCACACGGCCGCCGCCCCGGTGTCCGCGGGCCTCCGCTACCTGATCTGCACCGACGGGCTGACCGACCCGGTGCCGGACGATGTGATCGACGGCCTGCTGCGGGTGCACGACGACGGCCGGGCCGCCTACGAGTTGTGGAAGGCCGCCATCGAGGCCGGAGGGCCTGACAACATCACGCTCGCCCTGGTGCGTATCGGCGAGTAGGGCATCTCCCCGCCGCAGCCCGGAGTCCCGGGCAGGCGGCCCGGGGCTCCGGGCTGATGCGCCGGGATCAGGGCGTCGACCGGATCCACAAGGGAGCAGAATCGCCGATGACCGCTCAGGCCACGTCGGAAGTCCTGGGCATGTCGCCCGCGGTGGTCGTCATGTCGATGACGGAGAACGCCGCGCCCTGCGGGTCGGTCAGCGCCGCGAACCGGCCGAACGGACTGTCCATCGGCCCGAACCGCAGCACCCCGCCGCGTGCGGTCGCCTTCGCCACCGCCGCGTCGCAGTCCTCCACACCGAAGTACACGTTCAGGTGGGGCGGCACCTCGGGCGGGAAGTCGTCCGTCATCTTCATCCGGCCCAGAACGGGCTCGTCCCCGAGGTTGAAGAGCCTGTAGTCCATGACGTCGTCGTCCATCCGCTTCACGCGGTAAGGAAAGACGGCGGGGAAGAAGCCGTCCGACTTCTCGGGCTCCCTGGTGAAGACCTCGGCCCAGCAGTACGAGCCGGGCGTGCCCTTCGCCTCGAAGCCTTCGTGGGCGCCCGCCTGCCAGACCCCGAAGACGACACCGCCCGGGTCGCGGGCCAGGAGCATCGAGCCGAATTCGCCGACCTGCATCGGCTCCATCAGCACCTCGCCCCCGTTGTCACGGATCTTCCCGGCGACGGCGGCGGCGTCCGGCGACGCGAGGTACAGACACCACGCCGACTGGCCTTCCTGGCCGGGCATCGGGGGGACGACGGCGGCCACCGCCTTGCCGTCGGAGTAGGCCTGTGTGTAGTTGCCGTACTCCGACGACGACTCACCGAACGTCCAGCCCAGCACATCGCCGTAGAAGGTCTTGGCTCCTTCGACGTCGCTGAACATCGCATCGACCCAGCACGGCATGCCCTCAGGTTGCGCGGCCATGGCTCCAACTCTCTCCTGCTCGACGACTGGTCCGGCTTTTCACGCTAACCAGCCCGCCGTCGGCCCGCGCGCCGAAGCGGGGCGCCGCTGAGCCGTATCGCCGGGCCCGCGCCCGGCAGTGCGGCCGCGGTGTCCGTAAGGAGTACGACCTCCGGGTCGAGCAGCACGAGCAGCATGTCGAAGTCGCCGCCGCGTGAGGCGGCGAAGAACGCCTCGACGACTTCTCGCCGGCGGCCGACATCGGTTTCGGGGACGCCGGGTGCCTCGCCGAACCGGGCGGCCACGGCGACGCTGCACCCAACAGAGCGGCGCCGTTGCCTGCCCGGGCAAGGGCCGCGGCCGGACCGGGGGCGGCCGGTGGCACACTGGCCGCTGGTGTCCGAAGGAGTCAGCCGTGCCCGTGATCAGCAATCTCCGCCGTGCGGTGCGCCGCGCCGCCCGCAGGACTGTGGACCTGAGCCATCCGGCCCGCTCCCCGCTCGGCAGCACGGTCGTCAACTGCGTGATCTACGAGGACGGTGTGCGGCAGCCCGAGACCTGTCCGGTCGACGAGGCCGTACGGCGGGTGCGCAAGACCGGGCGCGGCTTTGTGTGGATCGGGCTGCACGAACCCTCCGAGACGGAGTTCGCCGGGGTCGCCGAGCTGTTCGGTCTGCATCCGCTGGCCGTCGAGGACGCGGTGAACGCGCATCAGCGGCCCAAGGTGGAACGGTACGAGGAGACGCTGTTCGCCGTCTTCAAGACGTGCCGCTACGTCGAGCACGAGGAACTCACCGCCACCAGCGAAGTGGTGGACACCGGAGAGCTCATGATCTTCACCGGTACCGACTTCGTGATCACCGTCCGGCACGGCAGGCACGGTTCACTCGGCCCGCTCCGGGAGGCCCTGGAGGCCATGCCCGAGCAGCTGGCCAAGGGCCCTGCCGCCGTACTCCACGCCATAGCCGACCATGTGGTCGACGACTATCTCGCCGTGGCGGACGCCGTGCAGAGCGACATCGACGCTGCCGAGTCCGCCGTCTTCAGCGAGCAGGCGGGCCGTGGCGACGCCGGCCGGATCTATCAGCTCAAGCGCGAGCTGCTGGAGCTGAAGCGCGCGGTGGCGCCGCTGGACCGGCCGCTGCACGCCCTGGCCACCCAGCCGCTGCCGCCGGTCGGCCAGGACATCCAGCCGTACTTCCGTGATGTCGCCGACCATCTGGCCCGCGTCACGGAGCAGATCACGTCGTTCGACGCGCTGCTCGACTCGATCCTCCAGGCCCATCTGGCGCAGGTGACCGTCGCCCAGAACGAGGACATGCGCAAGATCACCGCATGGGCGGCGATCATCGCCGTACCGACCATGGTCTGCGGGGTGTACGGCATGAACTTCGACCACATGCCGGAGCTGCACTGGACCTACGGCTACCCGCTCGTCCTCGTCGTCATGGTCGCCGTCTGCTTCGTCGTCCACCGCAGCTTCCGCCGCAACGGCTGGCTCTGACTGCTTCCGCCGCAACGGCCGGCTCCGACTGCTTCCGCCGCAACGGCCGGCTCCGACCCGTCGGCGGGATCCGGTCCGCGGGTCTCACCTTCAGCGTGACGACGGCTGCGTGGCCGGCGTCCCGTGGCTCCCTGCCGGGCAGTTGGCGCCCGATCTATTGACATGTGCCTGACTCGGCGCTGAGATGTGGTCGCTTTCGTTCGTCCCCGTTTGTTTGTGCGCCATTCACCCCCCTCCGGAGCCGAATATGCACACCGAACGACACATCTTCAGAGAGCGTCTGGCCACCGTCGCCGCCGCGCTCGCGTTGCTCACCGGCGGCGGGGCGTTCATCGCCGTCCCGGCTGACGCAGCCGGCACGACCGCCATCGCCGGCAAGGCCGCCACGGCTGTCCCGACTCCCACGGCACCGGCCGCCGACAACGGCCTGGCGCGTACGCCTCAGATGGGCTTCAACAACTGGAACTCCACCCACTGCCGGGCCGAGTTCAACGAGGCGATGGTCAAGGGCATCGCGGACGCCTTCGTCTCGCAGGGCCTCAAGAACGCCGGGTACACCTACGTCAACATCGACGACTGCTGGGCGCTCCCCTCGCGCGACGCCGCCGGGAATCTCGTCCCCGATCCGGTGCGTTTCCCGGGCGGCATCAAGGCGGTCGCCGACTATGTGCATTCCAAGGGACTGAAGTTCGGCATCTACTCGAGTGCCGGCACCAAGACCTGTGACGTACAGGGGTTTCCCGGCGGTCTCGGCCACGAGCAGCAGGATGCCGACCTGTGGGCGTCCTGGGGGGTGGACTACCTCAAGTACGACAACTGCAACAACACGGGCGCCGACGCCAGGCAGCGCTACACGGCGATGGCCAACGCGCTGAAGGCGACCGGCCGGCCCATCCTCTACAGCATCTGCGAGTGGGGAGAGAACCAGCCCTGGAACTGGGCACCCGACATCGGCAACTCCTGGCGCACCACCGGGGACATCAGCGATTCCTGGTCCAGCATGATCGGCATCGCACACCGGAACCAGGGGCTGGCGCCGTATGCCAAGCCCGGCGCCTGGAACGACCCGGACATGCTCGAGGTCGGCAACGGCGGGATGAGCGACACCGAGTACCGCACGCACTTCAGCCTCTGGGCGCAGATGGCCGCACCGCTGCTGATCGGCAGTGATCTGCGCAGCGCGTCCGCCGCGACCCTCGCGATCCTGAAGAACACCGACGTCATCGCGGTCGACCAGGACAGCCTGGGCAAGCAGGCCACGGTGGTGGCAAGCTCCGGCGGCCTGGTGGTGATGTCCAAACCCCTGGCGGACGGCGGCCGTTCGGTGACTCTCACGAATGAGACCACGTCCACGAAGACGGTCTCGACGACCGTCGGGGCGATCGGGATCGGTGGCGCGTCCTCGTACGCCCTCAAGGATCTCTGGTCCCGGCAGACCAGCACCACCACGGGCACCATCAGCGCTTCGGTGCCCGCCCACGGCACGGTCATGTACCGCGTGACGCCGGGCGCTCCGGTGCCGCCGCCGGCCGGGGTCAACCAGCTCAGCGACCTGTCGTGGACGTCGGCGGTCAACGGCTGGGGCCCGGTCGAACGCGACCGCAGCAACGGCGAACAGGCCGCGGGAGACGGCAGGACCCTCACCGTCAACGGCACCACCTACGCCAAGGGCCTGGGCACCCACGCGGCGAGCGACATCACGTACCACCTGGGTGGTACCTGCCGGTCGCTGAGCGTCGATGTCGGCGTGGACGACGAGTCGACAGCGGGCGGTTCGGCCGCGTTCAGGATCTATCGCGACGCCGCGCTGGTCGCCGACAGCGGGCTGCGTACGGCCGCCGACCCGCCCCGGCGGCTCAGTGCCGACCTCGCGGGCGGTACGACACTGAGGCTGGTCGTCACCGATGGCGGCGACGGTATCGACTACGACCACGCCGACTGGGCCGATGCCAAGCTGACCTGCGGGAACGGTCCCGCGGGCGGTACGCACGCACTCAGCGACCTGTCATGGACGTCGGCGGTCAACGGCTGGGGCCCCGTCGAACGCGACCGCAGCAACGGCGAACAGGCCGCAGGAGACGGCAGGACCCTCACCGTCAACGGCACCACCTACGCCAAGGGCCTGGGCACCCACGCGGGGTCCACGGTCACGTACTACATCGGCGGCAGCTGCACGACGCTCACCACCGGCGTCGGTGTCGACGACGAGTCGGGCGGTGCGAACGGGTCGGTGGTCTTCCAGATCTACCGGGACGGCACCAAGGTCGCCGACAGCGGCCGGCTCACCGGAGCCGACGCGTCCAGAGAGCTCACCGCGGATCTCACCGGCGGCCTGGAACTCAGGCTGGTGATCACCGACAGCGGCGACGGCATCAACTACGACCACGCGGACTGGGCGGCACCCAGGCTCACCTGCACCTGAGTGGCCGCAGCTGCGCGGCATCCGCCGCCCTCCCGCGACGTGGTGGCGCCGGGCTCGTTGCAGAGCCCGGCGCCGGGCGGCCTCGCGCACGCCCGGCGACGTCCCGCAGTCGCGGTACCCGTGGATAGTGGAGGGGCACGGCATGCAACGTCTCTGCGGAGTGAGCACGTGATCAGAGCCCGACGGCCCGAAACAGTCACCGGGGCCCGCGACGGATACCGCGCGGAGGACGTCCCTCTCGTCTGGTACGCGGCGTACGGCTCCAATATGGATCTTGAACGGCTGAACCGCTACCTCGCCGGTTGCCGGGACTCCCGCCCGCCCGCGCGTTCGGTGGCGGTCATGCTGCCGGGGATGCTGTACTTCGCCACCGAGTCGCAGGTGTGGACCGGCGGCCGAGCGTTCTACGACCCTGACGGCGGCGGCGAACTGCCGGCCCGCGCCCACTTGCTGACGGCCGCGCAGTTCTCCGACATCGCCGCGCAGGAGATGTACCGCGAGCCGGGCCCGGACCTCGATCTGACGGAGGTTCTCAGCCGTGGGCGCGCGGAGACGGGCCCCGGGCGGTACGAGACGCTGGTGTGCGCCGGCCTGCTGGACGGTTGTCCGGTGCTGACGTTCACGGCCCCCTGGCGCGTCTCGGACGTCGCGATGAAGCCGCCCGCCGCGGCCTACCTGCGGCATCTGGTGGCGGGGGTCGTCGCGGCACACGGCTGGAGTGCGCTGCGGGCCGCCGAGTATCTGGCGGGCTGCCCGGGGGCCGAGGGGCGGTGGACGGCCGCGGAGATCGCGGCACTGGTCGCCGACGGGAACGGGAACGGGCGCCGGCGCGGGAGCGGGAGCGCTTCGGAGTGATCTCAGGCCGAGCTCTTCAGAGTTCCAGCAGGTCAGGCAGGTCGGCGAAAGAGTCGAGAACATGGTCCGGTGTGCCGTCGGCCGCCTCGTGCGTCTCGGGCAGGTACTTGCCGGTCTTCACCAGCACGCCGGTGATCGCGCTGCGCTGAGCCGCCAGTACATCGGATTCGATGTCGTCGCCCACCATCACCGTTTCCGACGCGTCCGCGCCGAGATGCGCCAGGGCGGTGGCGAAGAACGCCTCGGCCGGCTTGCCGGTGATCTCCGCCCCGACCCGGGCGGCCCGCTCCAGCCCCAGAAGGAACGCCCCGGTGTCGAGCTCGAGCCCGTCCGAGGTACGCCAGTACAGATTCCGGTGCATCGCGACGAGCGGCGCACCGCGCTGCAGCTCACGGAAGGCACGGTTGAGGACCGGATACGTGAAGTCGTCGCCCGCGCCGCCGAAGACCACCACATCAGGGGCTGTGTCATCACCTTCGTCGAGGAGTGTCACGCCCGCGAGATCGTCCCGTACGTCACCGGTGTTGATCAGCAGGCAGCGGGCGTCCGGATAGTGCTCGCGCAGATACGCGGCGGTGACGGCGGGTGCCGTGAGGATGTCCTCGGCGCCGACCGGAAAGCCCACAGCCGACAGCTTCGCGGCGATCGCGGCGCGGGTCCGTGAGGTGTTGTTGGTGACCAGCGCCAGTGGGAGTCCCGCGGCGCGCAGGCGTTCCATGGCGGCCACGGCGCCGGGCAGCGGCTTCCAGGACACCGTGAGCACGCCGTCGATATCGATCAGGACCGCGCGGATTCGCTCCATACTCACGACCGTAGCCCCACGCGCGACCGTGGCCCCGGACCTCGCCAACCTCCTCAGCAGCGGCAAATGGGGTTATTTTGAAAGAGGTGCGGGAGTGGTTCCTGTCTCCCCTGGGTTGGGGGTGAACCACTGTGCTGTTCACCGATCGCACGGACGCGGGACGGCGCCTGGCGGAAGCGCTACGGCACCTCCAGGAGGAGAAACCCGTCGTCCTGGGCCTGCCCCGGGGCGGAGTCCCGGTGGCCTACCAAGTGGCGCGGGCGCTCGGCGCCCCGCTCGATGTGATCGTGGTCCGCAAGCTCGGTGTCCCCTACCACCGGGAGCTGGCGTTCGGTGCCATCGGCGAAGGCGGAGTGCGGGTCATCAGTGACGACATCGTCCGCCGCGGCAGGATCCGGCGCGAGGAACTCACATCGGTCGAGCACGCCGAGGAGGCGGAACTCGCACGGCAGGCCCGGCGGTTCCGCGAGGACAGGCCGCGCGTGGCACTCGAGGGCCGGACGGCGATCATCGTGGACGACGGGATCGCGACCGGTGCCACGGCGGCGGCCGCCTGCGAGGTCGTACGGGCGCAGGGGGCGGGCCGTGTGGTGCTGGCCGTTCCGGTGGCGCCACCGGATGCGGTCGCCTGGCTGCGCACCAAGGCGGACGAGGTGGTCTGCCTCTCCACGCCGGCCATGTTCTCCGCCGTCGGCGAGTGGTACCAAGACTTCTCCCAGACCCCCGACGAAGACGTCGTCTCGCTGCTCGCACAGGCCGCGGACGTCGGGTCCACGAAGGCCGAGGTCACCGCGGTCGAGGTGGACGCCGGCGGGGTCCCGCTGGCCGGGGATCTCACCCTTCCCGACGGTGCCGGAGCGATCGTGATGTTCGCCCACGGCTCGGGCAGCAGCCGCCACAGTCCGCGCAACCGGCACGTGGCGACGACCCTGAACCGTGCGGGTCTGGGCACCTTGCTCTTCGACCTGCTCACACCGGCGGAGGAAGCCGACCGGGCGAACGTCTTCGACATCGAAACCCTGGCCCGGCGGCTGGCGGACGCCACCCGCTGGCTGCGGAGCCGCGAGTCCCTCCCGATCGGCTACTTCGGGGCGAGCACCGGAGCCGCGGCGGCGCTGCGGGCCGCCGCGCCCGGCGACGCCTCGGCCGGCCCGGGCATCGGCGCCGTGGTCTCCCGCGGCGGCCGGCCCGACCTCGCCGGACCGCGGCTCGGAGAGGTACGGGCGCCCACACTGCTCATCGTGGGCGGCCAGGACACCTTGGTGCTCGATCTCAACCGGCACGCGCAGGCGGAGCTGCGCTGCGAGAACCGGCTCGAGATCGTCCCCGGCGCCACGCATCTCTTCGAGGAACCCGGGGCCCTGGACCAGGTCGCGGACCTCGCCCGCTCCTGGTTCGTCAGGCACCTGACCGGTTCCCGGCCGATCCCTGACCCGCCGTCATAGGGGGCAGTACTCCAGCTGATGGAGCAGGCCCGCGGTGTACGGCGTGCGGCTCGGCCACCAGGATGCGCCCGCGACCTGCAGGCCGTGCCCGTCAGACCCCGGCGATCAGCGCGTACCGTTCGTCGGTCACCGGGCCGCCCCACAAGTGCGGGTCGCCGCTGAGCGGTTCGACGCGCAGGTCCGCCACGAGCGGGCGTACGGCGGCGGCCAGTTCCGCCGCGCCGATTCCGCCGTTCCACGGCAGGGACGCTGCTTGAGGTACGTAGGGCACTCCCTTCTGTCCGGCCTCGCGCCACCGGCCCTCGACCAGCACCAGACGGCCGCCCGGTCGCAGACGGGTGACCCACTCGCGCAACGCTGCCTCGGGGTCGGGCAGCGTCCACACCAGGTGCCGGGAGAGGAGGACATCGAAGCGCCGGTCGCCCGTCGGCGGTATCGCCGCGTCCCCGACCAGGAAACGGGCCCCATGGCCGGCGGCCGCGAGCTTCGTACGCGCCTGTTCGACCATGCGCGGCGCCAGGTCGATGCCGGTCACCCGGTGTCCGGCCTCGGCGAGCAGCAGGGAAAGGGATCCGGTGCCGCAGCCGACATCCAGGACGTCCACCGGGTGCGACGGCAGCCAGGAGCCCAGCAGCCGGGCCCATGCGGCACGTGTCGGTCCGGCGCGGAGTCCGTGGTCCGGCTCGTCGTCGAAGGCGGACGCGGCGGCGTCCCAGTAGTCGGTGATCGAAGCGGCGGGATCGGTCATGACACCGAGCCTCTCAGCAGCCACTGACAACGGCCGCCGGCACGGGCCGCCGGGGGAGTGCGCACGTCTGCCGTGACCTCACGCCAGGATGATGAGCAGGCCGAGTGTCACCACGGCGACGACACCGCCGTACACCGCGAGGGTCACGGAACGCGCCTCGGCCGACGGGTCGCTGCCACCGGCGCGGGCGAGACCGAGGACAGAGGTCAGGAGCAGCGCGAACACGGCCGCGCAGCAGGCGGCGATCAGGGAATCAGTCATCTGGCGACAATCTCACGGGCCGTCAGGTACCGCATGTCGGCGATAGGCCGGTCCGGTGAGGCGGCACCTGTCACGGCGTCAGTCGCGGCGCCCGGCGGCCTCCGCCATCGCGACCGTCACGGCGTCCGCCCGAACTCCTCCAGCGCGTCGGTCAGCCACTTCGTCCAGAACGTCTCCAGCTCGATGCCCCCGCGCAGCACCATGTGCCGCAGCCTGTCCTGCTCACTCGACTGCCGCTGCGGCGGAAAGTCGCGCGCCTCGATCTCCGAGTACTCGGCCAACTGCCTCCGGTGCATCGCGAGGTGACGCTCCAGCTCCTCCTCGAGCCCCTCGCTGCCGACCACGCCCGCCGCACGCAGCCGCAACAGTAGCGGGTCGCGGACGGGCTTCGGGTCCTCGGACCTGGCGACCCACGCCGTCAGCTCCTCACGGCCCGCGGGCAGGACCTCGTACTCCTTCTTCTGCCCGCGGGTCGGCTGCGCCGACGGCAGTGCGCGGATATGGCCCGCCTGCTCCAGTTTTCCCAGCTCGCGGTAGATCTGCTGATGCGTGGCCGACCAGAAGTAGCCGATCGACTTGTCGAAGCGGCGGGTCAGCTCCAGCCCCGACGAGGGCTTTTCGAGCAGGGCCGTGAGGATCGCGTGCGGGAGGGACATGGCTCGATCCTAGGTATCCGGCGCCGACGCCTCAGAGCGTCGCCGCGAGCCGTGTGCCCTGGTCGATGGCGCGCTTCGCGTCGAGCTCGGCCGCCACGTCCGCCCCGCCGATGAGGTGCACGGAGTGGCCCGCGGCACTCAGCTCCTCGTACAGCGCGCGCTGCGGCTCCTGTCCCGCGCACAGCACGACCGTGTCGACAGGGATGACCCTGGCCGCGCCGTCGACGCTGACATGCAGGCCCTCGTCGTCGATCCGCTCGTACGTCGCCCCGGCGGTCGTCCGGACCCCCCGGTGCCTCAGCTCCGTGCGGTGGATCCAGCCCGTCGTCTTGCCGAGACCCGCGCCGACCTTGCCGGCCTTGCGCTGGAGGAGGTGGACCGAGCGCGGCGGCGCGGACCGCTCGGGAGCGGTCAGTCCGCCCGGCGCGCTGTAGTCGGTGTCCACGCCCCACTGGCGGAAGTACGTCGCGGCGTCCAGGCTCGCGCCCTGTCCGCCGTCGGTGAGGAACTCCGCCACGTCGAAGCCGATTCCGCCGGCGCCGATGACCGCGACGCGCTCGCCGACGGGCGCGCCGTCGCGCAGGACGTCGAGGTAGCTGAGGACGCTCGGGTGGTCGACGCCCGGGATCTCGGGGGTCCTCGGCGTGACTCCGGTGGCGACGACGATCTCGTCGTACGCGGCC
This sequence comes from Streptomyces sp. NPDC002926, assembly GCF_053591755.1. Taxonomy (NCBI): domain Bacteria; kingdom Bacillati; phylum Actinomycetota; class Actinomycetes; order Kitasatosporales; family Streptomycetaceae; genus Streptomyces; species Streptomyces sp. NPDC002926. Next base: position 403,248 of record NZ_JBSFUK010000002.1, on the reverse strand, counting down.
GGCGCGAGGTCGTCCGCGGTGACGCGGGTGCCCAGCCGGACCTCCACGCCGTGCAGTTCGAGCTGCGTACGGAAGTACCGCAGCGTCTCGTTGAACTCTTCCTTGCCCGGGATCCGCTTGGCGATGTTCAGCTGGCCGCCGATCTCGTCGGCCGCGTCGAAGAGGGTCACCTCGTGTCCGCGCTCGGCCGTCGAGACGGCGCAGGCGAGGCCGGCCGGGCCGGCGCCGATCACGGCGACGCGCTTGCGCAGCCGGGTCGGCGAGAGGACGAGTTCGGTCTCGTGGCAGGCACGCGGGTTGACCAGGCAGGATGTGATCTTCCCGCTGAAGGTGTGGTCCAGACAGGCCTGGTTGCAGCCGATGCAGGTGTTGATGGCCTCCGCGCGGTCCGCCATCGCCTTGGCGACGAATTCGGGGTCGGCGAGGAACGGCCGGGCCAGCGACACCATGTCCGCACGCCCCTCGGCGAGCAACTGCTCGGCGACCTCCGGGGTGTTGATGCGGTTGCTGGTGATCAGCGGGACGGAGACGGACCCCATCAGCTTCTTGGTCACCCAGGTGTAGGCGCCGCGCGGGACCGAGGTCGCGATGGTCGGGATACGGGCCTCGTGCCAGCCGATCCCCGTGTTGATGATCGTCACTCCGGCCGCCTCGATCTCCTTGGCGAGCGTGATCACCTCCTGCAGCGAGGAGCCGCCGGGCACCAGGTCCAGCATGGAGAGCCGGTAGATCAGGATGAAGTCCGGGCCGACGCGCTCACGGGTGCGGCGGACGATCTCCAGCGGAAGCCGTATCCGATTCTCGTACGAGCCGCCCCAGCGGTCGGTGCGGTGGTTGGTGGCGCCGGCGATGAACTCGTTGATGAAGTAGCCCTCGGAGCCCATGATCTCGACGCCGTCGTACCCGGCGGACTTCGCCAGCTCTGCCGCCCTTACGAAGTCCTCGATGGTCTCCTCGACCTCGGCGTCGGTCAGGGCGTGCGGGACGAACGGGCTGATGGGGGCCTGGATCGCGCTCGGCGCGACCAGGTCGGCGTGGTACGCGTACCGGCCGAAGTGCAGGATCTGCATCGCGATCCGGCCGCCCTCGGCATGCACGGCGGCGGTGACGGCCCGGTGCTGCTCCGCCTCGGCCTCGGTGGTGAGCTTGGCGCCGCCCTCGTACGGACGGCCCCGGTCGTTCGGGGCGATGCCGCCCGTGACGATGAGGCCGACGCCGCCGCGGGCGCGTGCGGCGTAGAAGGCGGCCATCCGCTCGAAGCCGCGCTCGGCCTCCTCGAGGCCGATGTGCATCGAGCCCATGAGCACCCGGTTGGGCAGGGTGGTGAACCCCAGGTCGAGGGGGCTCAGCAGGTGCGGGTACGGGGTCGGGCTCATCGGGGCGCCTCCTCGCGCAGGGGTCGTCCATCCAGTTCTAGCTGGCCGAGAGGGATTATGCAACAAAGTGCAAAAGAATCTTCCGGCGCTGCCACGGAGGCCGCCGCGCCGCCCGTACGGCGTCGGGGGGCGCCGAAGGAGGGCAGGCCCGGCGTGGGCGTCCGGGCCTTCCGGCGCCTCCCGGACCGCGCGGCCGACGGGCCGTCGATTGCCTGACGGTCCGACAAATGTGCTGATCAGTCGTACGAGTGAAACGGGATGCCGGTCCGGTCCGCACGGACATAACGTGCCCGTGTGGCGGGATATGGGCAGTTGAGCGCACTGGGGATCGCGGCGATTCTCGGCTCGCAGGGGGTCGGGGCCGGCGTCGTCGACGTTGTGTCAGGTGTTACCGATGTGTCGGTGTGCCTGTCGGTATCGGTGTCCTCATCGGTTTCCTTATCCGCATCGATCTACTTGGGCGACTGCACCCCGCCGCCGACCCCGGCTCCCACCGTGCCGCCGACGCCCGCACCGTCCGGAACTCCACCGACCAGCGCCCCACCGACCAGCACCCCGCCGCCCGAACCGGAGCCGCCCACGCCCGGCCCGACCGTGACGCCTCCGGTCGCGCCCCCGCCGCCCGTGGCGCCGGCAGTGGCACCGCCACCGGCGCCGCGGCCCACGGAGCCCGCGCCCAAGACGTCTTCCGCGCCCCCGCGCGCTCCCGTCGCCCGTACCGGTCCCGAGCGGCCGCGCGTCCTCGCCGTACGCAACCACCGCCGGGCGGCCGGGAAACCGTTCGCCGCCGGGACGCCCCTGGTGATCATGATGCTGGTGATCACCACACCGGCCGTGCTCGCGGCAGCGGTGCTACGGCCCCGCTCACGGTCCGCCGCATCCCGGCGCGGCGGCGCCTGACACACGCACCGCCTCACCCCCCACACCCCGATCGGGAGAACCCTCATGTCGGAATGGCTGGCCCTGACCGGCGCGATGGCCGCCGCCTGCGCCGTCGTCCTTGTCATCACGGTGCTCAGGCAGCGCAGGCTCAGCAAAGCCGGAGCCACGGAGGAGGACGACCCCACCGAGACCCCCGACGTCCTCGAGTACATGACGATGATGGTCGGGGTCGTGTACGCGATCGTGCTCGGTCTGGCCATCGCGGGCGTCTGGGAGGCGCGCGGCGCCGCGCAGGACGATGTACGCCGCGAGGCACAGGCGCTGCACGAGATCACCCAGCGGGCCCAGGTCTATCCGCCCGCCGTACGGAACAAGCTCCGCAATGACATCGACCGCTACGTCTCCCATGTCGTCGACCAGGAGTGGCCGCGGATGATCGACAACGACGAGCTCCCCGGCCGGGGCGCGGAGCTGCTCGGCGTCGTACGCGCGGACATCACCGAGCGGAAACCGGCCGACGAGCTCGAGGCGCAGGCGTACCAGCCGCTCGTCGACCAGATCGCCGTCGCCGACGACGCGCGCAACGCCCGCGTGCAGAACGCCGGAGAGACACTGCCCGGCGTCGTGTGGTTCGGCCTGATCACGGGTGCGCTGGTGACGGTCGGCCTGATCTTTACGCTGCAGATCGGCCGCACACCCCGGGAGCTGCTGCTGGCCGGGCTGTTCAGCGCCCTGATCGCGTTCCTTCTCTTCCTGGTCTGGGACTTCGACGCCCCGTTCGGGAGGTCGGGCCAGGACTCCGCGGACGCCTTCCAGCAGCTGTTCACGAGCGCCGCGGGGCCGGGCTGACAGCTCCCGCACCGCTGCCGCTCACTTCTGCGCGTGCTCTCCCACGTAGAAGAGGACCCACACGAAGCCGGCGAAGAGGTGCGTGGCGAAGACATAGACGAAGACACGCAGGGCGACGCCCCGCTCCTTCCAGCTCTCGCTCTCGCTCACCGCAGTCCTCCAGCCGGTCCGGCACGCCGAGTGTCCCCGCACCAGGGTACGAGCAGCCGGAATAGGGGGGCTGGGGTCACCGTTACAGGGTTTGGTTCGATATTCAACCAACGGTCGCGGAGACCGAGAGCCCGAAAGGTGACCTCCATGCAGTTCGGCATCTTCACGGTCGGCGATGTCACGACCGACCCGACCACCGGCCGTACGCCGAGCGAGCACGAGCGGATCAAGGCGACGGTCGCCATCGCGCGCAAGGCCGAGGAGGTCGGCCTGGACGTCTTCGCGACCGGCGAGCACCACAACCCGCCGTTCGTGCCGTCCTCGCCGACGACGCTCCTCGGGCACATCGCGGCGCAGACCGAGCGGATCATCCTCTCCACCTCGACCACGCTGATCACCACCAACGACCCGGTCAAGATCGCCGAGGACTACGCGGTGCTCCAGCACCTGGCCGAGGGCCGCGTCGACCTGATGATGGGGCGCGGCAACACCGGCCCCGTCTACCCGTGGTTCGGACAGGACATCCGGCAGGGCATCCCGCTCGCCGTCGAGAACTACGCGCTGCTGCACCGGCTGTGGCGCGAGGACGTCGTGGACTGGGAGGGCAGGTTCCGTACGCCGCTGCAGAGCTTCACCTCGACACCGCGGCCCCTGGACGGAGTCCCGCCGTTCGTCTGGCACGGCTCGATCCGCTCTCCGGAGATCGCCGAACAGGCCGCGTACTACGGCGACGGATTCTTCGCCAACAACATCTTCTGGCCCAAGGAGCACTTCCAGAAGCTGGTGAACCTCTACCGCGACCGGTACGCGCACTACGGGCACGGGACGCCGGAACAGGCGATCGTCGGGCTCGGCGGACAGGTATTCATGCGGAAGAACTCGCAGGAAGCGATCGCGGAGTTCCGGCCGTACTTCGACAACGCGCCGGTGTACGGACACGGGCCTTCGCTGGAGGACTTCACCGAGCAGACCCCGCTGACCGTGGGCTCGCCGCAGGAGGTCGTCGAGAAGACGCTGACCTTCCGCGAGACCTTCGGCGACTACCAGCGCCAGCTCTTCCTGGTGGACCACGCGGGGCTGCCGCTGAAAACGGTGCTGGAACAGCTCGACCTGCTGGGCGAGGAGGTCGTACCCGTACTGCGCAAGGAGTTCGCGAACCTGCGGCCGGCCGGCGTGCCCCGGACCGCGCCGCTGCACCCGGCACTGCTCGCGAAGGAGGCGTAACCGTGGAGACGTTGAAACTGGTCGCGGTGTCGGCCGGGCTGAGCGTGCCGTCCTCGACCCGGCTGCTGGCCGACCGGCTGACGGAGTCCGTACGAGGCGGGCTCGGCGAGCGCGACGTGGACGTGGAGGTGCGCGTCGTCGAACTGCGCGAGCTGGCCGTCGCCGTCGCCAACAACCTGGTCACCGGGTTTCCGGCACCGGCGCTCGCCGAGGCGGTCGAGGCGGTGACGGGGGCGGACGGTCTGATCGCCGTGACGCCCGTCTTCACCGCCTCGTACAGCGGCCTGTTCAAGTCGTTCTTCGATCTGATCGAGCCCGACGCGCTGAGCGGGAAGCCGGTACTGATCGCCGCGACGGGCGGCACCGCCCGGCACTCGCTGGTGCTGGAGCACGCGCTGCGGCCGCTCTTCGCCTATCTGCGGGCACTGGTCACACCGACGGCGGTGTACGCGGCGTCGGAGGACTGGGGCGGTACGGGGGACGCGCTGACGGACACGCTGCCGGAACGGATCGCGCGCGCCGGCCGCGAGCTCGCCGGGCTGATGACCGCGGGTTCGCCTGCGCGCGCGACTGTCGGCGTGCCTGCGGGGGCGGCTGTCGACGTGCCCGCCGGTGCGCAGGCCGGCTCCTCACCGGTGACACAGTTTGTCTGATTTTGCGTAGGCTTTGCACAGGGCTACGCACCGGAGGTGGCAGGTATGGCAGACGCAGGCAGGATCGTCGTGGGCGTGGACGGCTCCGCGCCGTCGATCAGGGCGCTGCGCTGGGCCGTACGGCAGGCCGGACTGACCGGTGACACGGTCGAGGCCGTGATCAGCTGGGAGTACCCGGCGGCGGGCTGGGCGTCGATGGTGTCCGCCGTGCCCCCGGACTTCGACCCGGAGACGCTGGCGGCCCAGGTCCTCGCCGACTCCCTGAAGGAGACCCTCGGCGCGGACGCGGCCGCCTCGATCACCCGGACGGTCATGATCGGGAACGTCGCCCAGGCCCTGATCGACCGGGCCGAGGGCGCCTCACTGCTGGTGGTCGGCAACCGCGGCTACAGCGGCTTCAAGTCGACGCTGCTCGGCTCGGTCGGCCTGCACGTCACCCAGCACGCGCCGTGCCCGGTGGTCGTGGTGCGGGGCAAGCCGGACCCCGGAACGGATTGAGGCCGGGAGCCGTGACAAGGGCCGGGATCCGGTTGCGCAACCTCCGCCGCGCCTTCCTCTTCGTGTCTCCGGTCCCCACCCACAGAGCGTGAGACGGCGTCGCGCGGCCGCCGGATCCGGTCCGGCGGCCGCGCGGCGCATGAAGGAGGCGCTTGAAGAAAAAGGGGCGCGCCCGGTCCTACTCCCGCTCGTAGAAGATGTAGAAGGTGGCGAGCCCCATCCCCGCGCCGACCGCCAGCGCGATGGCCGCAGACCTGAGCACACTCCCCCCGGCCAGGCTGATCAGGTAGCCCATCGATGCGGCGCACAGCGCCCCGTACGCTGCCGCGCGCAGCTCGCGCGGCATCGACGCCTGGAACCGGCCCAGCGTGTACGCGAGTGCCGCGAAAACCACACCGGCGACCACACCGAGCAGGACGTCACCACCCGTGATGGCTCCGCCGTCGCGCTCGACGAACGCCGCGTAGAAGCCGTAGACCACGCCCAGGGCGGCGGGCATCGCCCAGCCGAGAGAACCGTGGTGCCGTGCCGGCACCGCTGCATGTGCGGCCATGGCGGACTCCTTCCCTCTCGTCCCCCGCGTCCTCGTCCCCCGCGTCCTCCTCTCAGGGCACACCCGCGCCCGTCGCCCGGCAAGTCAGAGGACCGCCCCGGATTCTGCGGGCCGATTCGGGGGCCGATTCGACGGCCGGCTCGGAAGACGCCCGATCTCCGGCCCCCGGTCGGCGGCGCACCGCTCGCGCCCGCGGCTCAGCCCGCGTTCCCTAGAGGAGTGCGGAGCTTCCTCTCAACGATGTCGGCGCTGCTGATCGTCCTGGTGGCCGTCCTGACTCCGCTGAGCGCGCTCGCCGTCTGGGTCGACCAGGAGATCGGCGACACCGACAACTACGTCGCCACGATGGAGCCGCTCGCCTCGGACCCCCGCGTGCAGAACGCCGTCGCCGTCCGGATCTCCGACGAGGTCAGGAAGCGGACGGACGCAGGCCCGTTCCAGGAGGGCGTCCAGAGCCTGGTGCGGGAAGCCGTGCTCTCCTTCGCCGGCACCGCCGCCTTCAAGGGCGTCTGGAACACCGTCAACCGCGCCGCCCACACTGCCGTCGAAGACGCCCTGGCCGAGGGCGGCGACAGTGCGGTCAGCATCGATCTGGCGCCCGTCACCCAGCGGGTGAAGCAGCAACTCTCCGACGAGGGCGTGCCGTTCGTGGACCAGATCCCCGTCGAGCACACCCGGATCACGATCCTGGAGTCCGGCAAGCTCGGCACGGTCCGCGATGTCTTCCACGTGCTGGGGATCGTCGGACTGTGGCTGCCGGTGGCGACGGCACTGATCGCGGCGGCCGGGGTTCTTCTCGCCGTACGCAGAGTGCGGGCGCTGGTCGGACTCGGCCTCGCGCTCGCGGGGGGCGCGGTGCTGCTGGGCGTCGCGGTCGCGGTCTGGCGCGGGGTCTGTCTCGACGATCTGCCGCCGGACGTGGACCGGCCGGCGGCGGGCGCGGTGTACGACGCGCTGACGGCGACGCTCCGCACGACGGCGTGGTGGGTCCTGGCGGCCGGGCTCGCGCTGGCGCTGGCCGCCTGGCTGGTGGACCGCCGCCGCACCCGAGTGGCAAGAGCGGCACGAGTGACCTGAGCGGCACAAGTGAGCTGAGCAGCGCAAGTGACCTGAGCCGCACGAGTGACCCGAGCCCATCGGGCCCGCCGGGCCCGAACCCGGCCGGTCCCGGGGCCCGGCCGCACGCTCGGAGTGGCCGATGAAGCGTCGTTTCCGGTCACAGCATCGGGGGCGGGCCACCTGGATCGGATGGATCGTCGGACGGGTCCCGAATCCTCCCCGGATGGGTGTCCCCGCCGGGCGCGACGGGCGGCGGACGGGAAAACTGCACCCTGGAGGTGAGCCATGGAACGCCTGGAAGCGGACGTGTGCGTGGTAGGTGCGGGTTTCGCGGGTCTGGCCGCCGCGCGGGAGCTGACACAGGCCGGCCGCGACGTGGTGGTGCTCGAGGCCAGGGACCGGGTCGGTGGGCGCGTGTGGAACCGGGAGATGCCGGACGGCACGGTCGTCTCGGCGGGCGGCACCTGGCTGGGCAAGGGCCAGGACCGGATGTTCCGGCTCTGCCGGGAGCTGGGCATGGAGGTGTACCCCCAGTACGAGCAGGGGGACCAGGTCCTGCTCCTGGACGGCGTCAACCAGCGCTACCGGGGGTTGGTCCCCAAGATCGGACCCGTTGCGCTCGCCTCCCTGGGCCTCGCGTTCATGCGCCTGAACCGGATGGCGCGGCGGCTACCGGCCGACGCCCCCTGGCAGGCCCGGGGCGCCCGCGCGCTGGACGCCCGCACGCTCGGGGAGTGGATCTCCCAGCCGCACAACGTGCCGTCGGACAAGGCTCGCACCCTTCTCATGTCAGCGATGAACCTGCTCTTCTGCGCCGATCCGGCGGAGGTTTCGCTGCTGGGGGCGCTGGTCCTGGCCCGCGGCGGCGGCAGCTTCAACTACTACACCGACACCCGGAAGACCGAGACCCACCTGGTGGACGGCGGGGCGCCGGAGCTGGCCCGGCGGATCGCCGAGCGACTGGGTGAGGCGGTGCACCTGTCGTCCCCGGTCCGGCAGATCACGTACAACGGCACCGATGTGCAGGTCCGCTCCGACGCGCTCACCGTACGGGCGCGGCGGGTGATCGTGGCGACGCCGCCCGTGCTGGCCGGCCGGATCGCCTTCGACCCGCCGCTGCCCCCCGACCACAGCCATCTGCGGCAGCGGCTGGTGCCCGGCGCGATCATCCGGGTGCTCACGACTTACCCGGAGCCGTTCTGGCGGGAGCAGCACCTGTCGGGACAGACGCTGGCACCGCAGTCACCGGTCGGGATCACCATCGACCAGACGCCGCGCTCGGGCCGGCCGGGAGTGCTCAGCAGCTACGCGTTCGGACCCGGCGCCGTGCAGTTGGGCCGCCTGGAGCCCAAGGAGCGGCGGGACGTGTGGCTGAACGCACTGGCCGAGCGGTTCGGCCCGCAGGCTCACACCCCCAGTGGCTACCTGGAAACCGACTGGTCCGCCGAGCCGTGGTCGCTGGGCGGGATGGTGGGCCACTTCCCCACGGGCGTGCTGACCAACTACGGCCCGGCACTGCGCCGGCCGGTGGGCCGGATCCACTGGGCGGGCACGGAGACGGCAACGGTGATGCACGGGCTGATGGAGGGGGCCGTGCGCTCGGGCGAGCGGGCGGCCGACGAGGTGCTGGCAGTCCTCTGATCGCGCGCCCGGCGCCGGGCTGGTCGGCGCCGGTGCCAGGACTGCCGGCGCCGGCGCCGGGACTGCCGAGCGGGATGATGTCGTCCGCACCGGGAATGCCGCCGTCGTGCCGGGCCGCAGCGCTCCGTGAGGAGACCGGGCACGGGCCGGCCGCGGTGGCGGACGACCGGGTCCGCTGCACCGTCCGGCCCGGCAAGTGGATGCCGGCGACGCTCAAGGTGCCGACCTCAGGCCCGGCCCTGGCCTCGGGTCAGGTGGGCCGCTCGGGTGAGGCGATCGCCCTCGCCGCCTTCACCTCCTGACGCAGCGGCGCCAGCACCCCCTGCTCGTCGCCCTCCAGTTCCGTCCGCACCTTCACCAGGACAACGTTCGACCGCAGCCCCTCCGCCAGCTCCCGCAACTGACGCTCGATGTCCGTCACCTCGGCCGGCGCCGGCGGCTCGGCCCCGTGGTCCACCCGGACCCGCGCCGCCGTCGTCGCGTCCACGATCCGTTCGACCGCGACGACCAGCGGCCACCACGCTGCCGCCCGCGCCCCCACCGGCGGCGGTTCGGTCAGGGCGCGCTGGAACTCCGACCGTACGGACGAGAGATCACGGTAGATATGGCGGCGCCTGCGCACCCTCTCTCCCTGGTCCTCATCCGCACTGAGCGCGTGCCCCACATAGCCCGCCGTCTCCGCCACCGCCGCCGCCAGCCGGTCGCCGATACGGGTGTGCCAGCTCTCCGGCCAGAGCAGATAGCCCGCCACCAGCGCGATCGCGCAGCCGATGAGGCTGTCCACCAGACGCGGCAGGACCAGGTTGAAGCCCTGGTGGTTGAGGACGTCGGAGAGCAGCAGGATCACGGGGGTGACGGCCGCCGTCTGAAAGGCGTACCCCTTCGCGGAAAAGGCGGGGATGAGCGCCGCGAGCACCATCATCACCGGTACGTCCCACCAGCCGCGCGGCACCTGCGAGAGCACCGCCGCCGCGACGAGCAGGCCCGCCGCCGTGCCGAGCGCGCGCAGCACCGCGCGGGAGAAGACCGAGCCGAAGTCCGGCTTCATGACGAAGGTGACGGTGAGCGCCACCCAGTACGAACGGGTCACGGGCACCAAGGACACCAGGGACTGGGCCAGACCTATGCAGAGCGCGAGCCGGAGCCCGTACCGCCAGGACCCCTCGGAGAGCATCACGTCGCGGGACACGCGCCGGACCCGCACGCGCAGCGCCGCGGGCCGGCCGAGCCGGTCGTCCACGTTGTACGGGTCGGGGTCGGTCTTGTGCACGACGGTGGCCGCGTACCGCAGCGCGGTGTCGACGGCGCGGTCGGCCGGGCCCTCCGGCTCGGGCAGCGCCAGCTCGGGCGGCTCGCTGCGGCCCTCTGCGACCGCGTCCGCCAAGTCCCGTACGGCAGCGGCGATTTCGGGGCGGCGGGAGGCCCGGCCGTACCGATGCGCCGCCGCTGCGCCCTCGACGAGCGGGATGAGCACATTGAGCTGGGCGAGCAGCCGGACCATCGGGCTGCTGCGCCCGTGGTCGTGGGCCCGGCGGGCGAGGATCAGGTCGTAGGAGGTGTTGAGGGACTGGGTGACGGCCTGGCGCTTTTCGTCGTACGCCGCGGTGCCCGCCGTCGCGAAGAGTTCGGCGACGCTTGCGTAGGCCGCGGCGACCGATGCCCGTTCCGGCTCCCGGCCGCGCAACGGCCAGGCCAGCAGAGTCAGTACGAGAACGAAGAGCCCGCCGAGGCTGAGCAGCAGCGGGGGCTTCCACCATGGCTCGGGCATCGGCAGCCCGGCGCCCACCACCGTGTTGAGCAGAAGCAGCAGCCCGGACACGGACGCCACCGCGCCGATCGAGGAGATCATCCCGGAGACCAGCGCGACGATGGTCACCGCGACGACCGCCTGCCAGCCCTCCCCGTACACGAGGGTTCCGAGGGTGACGCCGACCGCGCCGAAGAACTGCGGGACGGCGATGTTGAAGATGCGCATCCGGTAGGAGTCGGCGGTGTCGCCGATGACGCCCGAGAGCGCGCCCATCGACACCAGCGCGCCATACATGGGCTTCCCGGCGGCGAGCCCGATCGCGAGAGGCGCGGACAGCGCGACGGCGGCTCGGGCGACCGCGGCCCAGGGGATGGGTGCGGTCTGCGGCAGCAGGCCTTTCACCAGCCAGTCCGGCGGCGTCAGCCGTCCCGCCCGCGTCCCGGTCCCGCCCTTGTCTTCGCCCATGGTCATCAAAAGACCCCGAAGAAGCCGTCCGGCGCAACTCCTGCGCACGGAGGCCCGGGCCGGGCGGTCAGCCGCGGTAGTCCTCCACCTCGTCGGCGGGCCGGACCTCGGCCGTGTCCGGGTCGTCGCCGAACTCCGATTTGGCGCGGCGTTGGCGCAACAGGTCCCAGCACTGGTCGAGCTGTACCTCGACGGAGTGCAGCCGGGCCTGTTCGTCGGCGTCGAGACCGAGCTGCCGGCCGGAGCGCTCGCGCAGGGAGCGTTCCTCCGCGACGAGTGCGGTGATGTTGCCGAGTATCTGGTCGTTGTCCATGACACCTGCTCTCGGAGGGACGAGTCTCAGAGGACGAGGACGGTCTTGCCGCGCGCGCCGCCCGCACGGCTCTGCGCGAGCGCGTCCGGAGCCTTCTCGAGCGGGAATTCGGCGTCGACCGGTGCCTTCAGTGAACCGTCGGCGGCCGCGGCGGCGAGGATGTCGAGCAGCGCCGACGAGGCGTTCAGCCGGAAGTCGACACCCTCGACGCCGACCGGGAGCCACGCGGTTCCGGCGGCGAAACGAGTGGTGAGCGCCCGGCCTCCGGGACGTACGAGCGCGGCGTTCGCGGAGAAGGCGGCCGGGTCCACGGAGACCAGGTCGACCAGGGCGTCGACGCCGTCCGGGCCCGCGTCCCGTACGGCGGCCGCCAGATCGTGCGCGGTGGTGTCGACGGTGAGGGTGGCGCCGAGCGCGGTCATCCGCCGCTGTTCGTCGCCGCGCACAGCCGCGAGCACCCGTACGCCGCGCGCGGCGGCCAGTTGCGTCAGAAAGCTGCCGACGCCGCCCGCCGCGCCGATGACCAGCAGGCTCTGCCCGGTTCCTACGCCCGCCGCCTCAAGGATCTGCGCGGCGGCCATCCCGGAGGTGGGCAGCAGTGCCGAGGTCTTCAGCGGCAGCCCGTCCGGTACGAAGGCGATGGGGCCGTCCTGCGGCATGGTCACGTAGTCCGCGTACGTCCCGGTCCCGACCGGCGGCCGCGCGGCCCGCCCGAAGACGGCGTCGCCCACCCGGAAGCGGCTGTCGCCCGGACCCACGACATCCACCCTGCCGGCGAAGTCCACGCCCATGACCAGCGGGAACACATGCGGTGCCAGGCCCTCGAGCATTCCGTCGGCCCACTCCCGGTCGGACGGATTGAGCGCCGCGTACTCGACCTTCACCAGCACCTCGCCCACGCCGGGCTCCGGTTTGGGCACCTGGATCAGTTCGGGTTCGGCCTTGAACGCCTTGACGGCGACAGCGCGCATCGGGAACGCCTCCTGATGTACGGCCCCCCGGTCTCACCACGTCCCCACTCTTACCCGGGCGGCCGGTCAGCGCACGTCGTGCAGTTCGAGCTGGACGAGCAGCGCCCGGTGGTCGGTGTTCGCCAGGTCCAGAAAGCGGGCCTTGCGTACCGAGAAGTCCTCGCTGACCAGCACATGGTCGATCTGGGCGCCCAGCGGTCTACGGACGGCGGACGGCCAGGACGGGATGCGGGCCGCGCCCACCAGGGTGGCGCTGTCGCGAAGATCTCCGGCGTCGAGGATCCGGCGGAAGGCATCGTGGTCCTGGGTGGCGTTGAAGTCACCGGCGACGAGGGCCGGCCGTCCCTTCACCCCGGCGGCGTATGTACGGAGCAGGCCGAGCTCACGCCGCCAGTCGGCGACGCCGCCGGGGATCGGCGGCAGCGGGTGGGCGAGCTGGAGGTCCACGGTCCGGCCGCCGACGACGGCGACCGAGCCCGGCATGGCCAGCGTGGCGTCGATGCCCCCGGCGGCGCGCAGCGGGAGCTTGCTGAGGATGGCCGAGCCGCTGGCCGCACGGCCCTCGACGACAGTGCGGTGCGGATAGTCGCCGCGGGAAACCTTTGCCGCGAGCGCGTCCGCGCATCTGGAGTCGCATTCCTGGACGAACACCAGGTCGGGCTGTTCGCGGCGGATCGCGGCCAGCAGTCCCTCGGTGGCGTTGCCGAACTCGACGTTGGACGTGAGCACTTCGAGCCGGGCGACGACGGGCCCCGGCGGATCGTCGGTCAGCCCGGTGTCGTACGGCCTGACGAACCAGCCGATGACGGCGAGCACCGCGACCGCCCAGACCATGCCGGTGCGCCACCGCGCGAGGAGGGCCAGCAGCAGGGCGGTCCCGGCCGGCAGCAGCAGCCAGGGCAGGAAGGCGAGCAGCTGCGGCACCGGGGTGACGCCGTCGGTGCCCGCGACCCGGCAGCCGGCCACCACACTCGCGGCGATCAGCAGCAGGGTCGCCGACCAGGCGGCGGCGCTGCGCGCCCGCGAGGGGTGGAAGGGGGCATGCGGCCCGGCGGCAGGGGCCGCCCTCGCGATGGCGCTGTCCAATCCGGCCTCCGGGCGCGGGATGCTGAGACGTTGGAGTCACTCCAACAGTGTCGAGTCACTCCAACAGTAAGGACGTCGGTAGTAAGGACGTCGGTCTCGGCGAATATGTTGCGGCTGTCGCGATGCGCCGCAACTCACCGGGAGGCCCCGGCGTCCTCGGACTGCCCGGGGGCGAACTGGCGCAGCGCGTTGATCAGCAGCTCGAGCCCGAAGGTGAACTCCGCCTCGTGGTCCATCACCGCCAGCTTCGACGCGAGCTTCGCCACCGCCGGGAATCCCGAGTCCGCGAGATGCGCCGCGCGCTCCCGTACGGCCGACTCCTCCTCACCCTTGAAGCAGGGCGAATGGAACTCCCGCAGCAGTGAGCCGACCTGAAAGGCGATGAGCAGCCGTAGGGCATGCACGGCGGCTGCCTCGTCGAAACCGTGGTCGAGCAGGACGGAGAGAGAGCAGTTGATGGTCGGGAGTGCCCCGGGGGAAGAGAGCTGGCGGGTGAGAACCAGCTCGCAGGCGCGCGGGTGACGCAGTGACGAGCGCCTGAACGCGTACGCGACCGAGCGGATGCCGTCCTCCCAGCCACCGCCGGACCACCGGGACAGCTGCATGTCCGTGGTGATGTACTCCGTGACCCCGTCGAGTACGTCCTCCTTGCCGCCCACGTGGTTGTAGAGCGACATCGCCTGCACGCCGAGGGTGGCGGCGATCCGGCGCATGGAGAGCGCGTCCACGCCCTCGTTGTCGATGATCCGGAGCGCGGCGCCGACGATCCGCTCGCGGGACAACGGCTCGCGGGCTGCCGGCCGGTGAGCCGATGTGCCGCGCTCCGTGGGTGGTTGACGGGGTCTTCCGTCAGACATCGGGTGGCTCCTGGGGGGGTTTCGCGGACTCTTGCTGTCCTCCTTGACGGCTTACAGCGTAAGTGCTTCTCTCGGTCCCGTACTTACGGCGTAAGTACGGGAGCAACCGCCCTGGAGGGCCCGCAGAATGACGAAGGAAACGCGTGAGGCTCTCGTCCTCGTCCCACCCGCCGGACGCGCCTTCCGCTGCCCGGCGCCGGCGGTGTTCCTCTTCGAGGACGAGCAACCGGTTCGCGAGCGCGTCTACTTCGACACCGCGACGATCCTCACCCAGCTCGGCCTCGCGTCGTCCCTTCCCTTCCCCGCGTAGCCGGAGCCTCGCATGTCTCTGCCCGTCGTCCACCACCTCGACTGCGCCCCGATGCACCCTGTCGGCGGCGCCCCACTGGTCGCCCACTGCCTGCTGGTGGTGACGGGCAGCGGCCTCGTCCTGGTCGACACGGGTCTGGGCGCCGCTGACATCTCGGACCCGCGGCGGCTCGGGCCCTTCTTCCGGCGGACCATGCGGCCGACGCTGGATCTCTCCCGTACGGCGGTCCATCAGATCCGGGCGCTGGGTTACGACCCGTACGACGTACAGGACATCATCGTCACCCATCTCGACCAGGACCACGCCGGCGGTCTCGCGGACTTCCCCGACGCGCGGGTCCATGTGATGGCCGACGAGTACCGGGCGGCGATGCGACGCGAGTCGCGTCAGGACTCCAGTCGCTATGTCCCGGCCCAGTGGGCGCACGGTCCGCGGTGGGTCGTCCACGACACGGCGGACTCCAGCTGGCACGGCTTCGCGGCGGCACGGGTGCTGCGCTCGCCGGACATCCTGATGGTGCCGCTGCCGGGGCACTCGCGCGGGCACTGCGGGGTGGCCGTGCAGGAGCCGGAGCGGTGGTTGCTGCACGCGGGCGACGCGTACTTCTTCCACGGCGAGATCGACACCCGCCGGCCGCGCTGCCCGCGCCCGGTGGCACTGCACCAGCGGCTGGTCGCGGAGAACCACGGTGAGCGGCTGACGCAGCTGGAGCGGCTGCGGGAGCTGCGGCGTGCCGACCCGAGGCTGATCCGGATCTTCTCGTCGCACGACGCGAACGAGTTCGCGCAGTTCGGCGCGGAAAGGCTCGGTCGCGTGCACTGACGCGGGCCGGGGTCCGGACGCACACGGGATCCCGCACCCCGGGGCGGGGCGCAGGCGCCCGTGCCCCGGGTCTCCTATGCCTTCGGCAGCCCGCCCTGGAGGCGTTCCATTTCGCGGCGGTCGCGCTTTGTCGGGCGGCCCGCTCCCCGCTCCCGTACCGCCACCGGTGCCACGAATTCCCTCGGCGGTGGCGGCGGGCTGTTGTCCACGTAGCACTGGGCCGCCACCGGCGGGCCCACGCGCTTCCGGACGATCTTCGAGACGACCACCAGCCGCTCCCGGCCCGCGTGGAACAGGCGCACCTTGTCCCCCGACCGCACGGTATGCGCCGGCTTCACCCGTTCATCGTTCACCCGGACATGGCCTGCCCGGCAGGCGGACGCCGCCTGGGAGCGGGTCTTCGTGAGCCGGACCGACCAGATCCACGCGTCGATCCTTACGGTGCCCTCGTCCGAAACCTCTGCAGCCATGTACCGACTCTACGATTTTGCCCCCGCCGGCCGCACGGGCAATGCCCACGGAGCGCGAGGGAACCGGCCCATGACGTCATCCAGCCTGTTGTGGGCCGGGGGCAGCCCCACCCCCTCACCTCACCGCGCACATCCGACTACGATGCGCACGTTCTCCCTTTACGGAGGCCTTCACTCCGGAGCGGGCGTTCGTTTCTTACATGCCGACATATGTCGTGCGGCACAAGGGCATTCGTCCCATGGGCATTCGGAGAATTCCATGCGCAGCAGCTCCGGCAGAGGGCTTCAGCCCAACGTCCTCAACACGTTCGACACCATCGTGATGGCCGTCGCGGGCAGCGCCCCCGCCTACTCGATCGCCGCCACCACCGCCGTACTCTTCGCCTCCGTCGGTCTCGCCGGACCGGCCGCGCTGCTGTACTGCGCCATACCGATGCTCGGCATCGTCCTGGCCTTCCGCAGGCTCGGCCGGATCGACATCAACGCCGGCGCCAGCTACTCCTGGGTGGGCCGCACCCTCCATCCCTTCCTCGGGTTCCTGTCCGGCTGGGCGCTCGTCGTCTCCGCGACGATATTCATGGTGGCCGGTTCGCTGCCGGCCGGCGCGATGACGCTCGCGCTCTTCGATCCGTCCCTCGCCGAGAGCACCGTCCTCGCGACAGCGGTCGGCGCGGGCTGGTTCCTGGCGATGCTGCTGGTCGTCCTGGGCGGCGCCCGGCTGACCGTACGTGCGCAGCTGCTGATGTCCGGTGTCGAGCTGGCGATCCTGCTGTTCTTCATCCTCGCCGCGCTGCTGCACCACGGGGCCGCGGCCGCCTTCGACTGGTCCTGGCTCGGCTTCTCGCACTTCGACGGAGCCTCCGGCTTCGCGTCGGGCGCGCTGATCGCGACCTTCTACTACTGGGGCTGGGACGTCACGAGCAACCTCAGCGAGGAGACCCGCAACAGCCGCCGCACTGCCGGACTCGCGGCGCTTGTCGGCGTCGGTGTCGTCTTCCTTCTCTTCGAGGCGTTCACGATCGCGGTGAACGTGATCCTGACCGCCAAGGACATCCAGGCAGGCGGCGCCAATGTGCTGGGCGCGCTCGGCGAGGCGATCTGGCCGGGCGTCGGCGGAAAACTCCTGGTCGTGGCGGTGCTGTTGTCCACCGTCGCCACGCTCGAGACGACTTTGATCCAGGTCACCCGCTCGCTGTTCGCGATGGGCAGGGACCGTTCCATGCCGGCCGCGCTCGGCACGGTGCACCGCCGGTGGAACACTCCCTGGGTGGCGGTCGCCGTCGTCGGCGCGGTGGCGCTCGCGATGTTCGTTGCCTCCACCGCGCTCGGCTCGGTCGGTGATGTGCTGGCCGCGGCCGTCGCGGCGATCGGCCTGCAGATCGCGTTCTACTACGGTCTCGCGGGAATCGCGGCGGTCGTCGCGTACCGCAGAACCCTTCTGAGGTCGGTACGGGACTTCGTCCTCGGCGGCGCCTGGCCGCTGCTCGGAGCGCTGTTCATGCTCTGGATCTTCTTCGAGGCGCTGGGCGAGCTGAGTGCGGCGTCGACAGGGATCGGCCTCGGTGGTCTCGCCATCGGTGTGGTGCCGATGATCCGGTACTGGCGGCAGGGCAGTGCGTACTACCGTCCGGCCCGGCTGGACGCGTCGCTGGCCAGGGAGACGCAGGAGAGTTACGCCAACTCCGCCTCCCGGCACCCCGACTACGCCGACAAGTCGCTCGCCACGGACTTCTGAGAAGCAGGGAAGTGCCGCAGATGGCCGCACGCCGCCGCTTCGTCCCCGAATTCGACCCCGCGTTCGGGGACCGCCCGCTCACCGAGGCTCTGCACGACATCGTCATCGGCCGCTGGCAGGGCGTACGTGACCTGCTGAGCGCCACCGGCGACGACTGGCCGCTGCGTACGCACCGGCTGCGGCTGCTGGCACACGCGGCGGCCGGCTCCTCCGCCGTGGAGAACTGGCGGGCGGCGGAGCCCGGCAACCCGGACGTGGCGGTGCTGCGGGCGGCGACGGAGGTCGTACGGGTCTTCAACCACGCGATCGAGGTGGGCCGCGGCGTCGGTCTCGACCACGCACGGCTCGATGTGGCGGTGATGGCCTGCCTGGGCGCGGCCGACGCCCGCCCGGCCGACCCCATGCCGTGGGTATCGCTGCTGACGGTGGCGCGTCTGTACGAGCAGGGTATCCAGCGGCGCGAACTGCGTCGTTGGTGGGACGAGTTGCGCCGCCGCGACCCGTACAACATCGAGGGCCATGTGCAGCTGCTGCGCTACTACTCGGCCCGCTGGCACGGCACGCACGGCACGATGTACGACTTCGCCAGGGACGTGGCGGGCGCGGCGCCGCCCGGTTCGCCGCTGCCGGTGCTGGTGCAGATCGCGCGGGTGGAGGAGTACCGCTATGTCGCCGAGGGCGCGCGGGGCCGGGCACCGGTACGGGACTTCGGCCGGCACTGGCACCACGAGCTGGCGGTGACCGAGGTACGGCGCACCTGGGACCGCTGGATCGGCGGGCGGACAGCCGGCCCGGCGGCGCCGGAGGAGATCGGTGAGCTGAACTACCTGGCGCACGCCGCCTGTTACGCGGGGCTCAACGACGAGGCCGCGCAGCTGTTCGAGCTGCTGGGGAGGCAGGCGGCGCGGGTGCCGTGGTCGTACACGGGAGACGCGGAGGAACAGTTCACCCGGTTCCGGCAGGGGGCGGGCCTGCGCTGACGGCCGCCCGCGGGGTGCGGGCCGGGCATCCGGCGTTGCGTCCGGGGGTGCACAGCACGGGGTGGCGCGCACAGGTGCTCGCCACCCCGTGATCATGTTCCGGGCCTGCCGTCAGACGCCGATGTCCCGGCCGTCCTTGCGCCAGACCGCGACGACCGACGGGCGGACGATCTTGCCCGGTCCGTCGGGCCAGACGCTCGCGGGCTTCTCGACGGACGCGCCGTCGATCTCGCCCGGATGCTGGACCGCGACCAGGACCCGACGGTCCTGGACGAGCGGGCCGCAGGTCTCGGCGCCGCTCGGAACGGTCAGGAACTGCTTGAGCTCACCGCGCCGCTCGCCGTGCGTAGCGACACCGAACAGGCCGTCGTGGGAGCCCAGTTGGTTGCCGTCCGTGGAGATCCACAGATTGCCGTGCGGGTCGAAGGCGACATTGTCCGGGCACGAGATGGGGCTCACCTTCTCCTTCGGGAAGCCCGAGAAGTAGGTGGCGGGGTCGTTCGGGTCGCCCGCGACCAGGAAGAGCCGCCAGGCGAAGCCGTCGCCGGCCGGGTCGTCCCAGTACTCGGCGAGCTCCAGGATCTGGCCGTGCTTGTTGAGATTGCGCGGGTTGGCCTCGTCGGCGGCGGCCTTGCCGGGCTTGCCACGGTCGGTGTTGTTGGTCAGCGCGATGTAGACACGGCCGGTGCGCGGCGACGGCTCGACATCCTCGGGGCGATCCATCTTGGTCGCACCCACCTTGTCGGCGGCGAGGCGGGTGAAGACGTACACCTCCTCGGCACTCATCCCGGGAACGTGGGACCTGTCTCCGGTGGCCAGCGGAATCCACTGCCCGCTGCCGTCGAACTCGCCGTCGTCCGGGAGCTTGCCGGTGCCGTCGATCTCCGCGGCCGGGCTGTCGCCGGTCAGCTTGGCCACGTAGAGCGTGCCCTCGTCGAGCAGGGTGAGGTTGTGCTCGCGCGCGGCCCGGCTCGAACCCTTCTTCATCCGCTTGCTCGACACGAACTTGTAGAAGTAGTCGAAGCGCTCGTCGTCACCCATGTAGACGACGGGGCGGCCGTCGGCGGTCAGCCGCGGCTGCGCGGCCTCGTGCTTGAAGCGTCCCAGCGCGGTGCGCTTGCGGGGCGTGAAGTCGGGGTCGTACGGATCGAGCTCGACGACCCAGCCGAAGCGGTGCGGCTCGTTGGGCTCCTGCGCCACGTCGAAACGCTTGTCGAAACGCTCCCACTTCCGCTCGGTGGCGCCGGTGCCGATGCCGTACCGCTTGTCCGTGGCGCTCGACCCGCCCGCGAAGTACTGGTTGAAGTTCTCCTCGCCATGCAGCGTGGTGCCCCACGGGGTGGTGCCGCCCGCGCAGTTGTTGAGCGTGCCGAGCACCTTGGTGCCGGTCGCGTCGGCGCTCGTACGCAGCAGGGGGCTGCCCGCGGCCGGGCCGGTGACCTTGAACTCGCTGGTCGCGGTGAGGCGGCGGTTGAGCGGGTGGCGGGTGACCGGGGTGAGCCTGCCGCTGCGGTGCTCCTCCTGGACCACGACGACGGACAGGCCGTGCGCGGCCCAGGCGATCTCGACCTGCTCGCGCGTCGGGTTCTGCGGGTCGTAGCCGCGGAACATCAGGATCTCGTCGGTGTACTCGTGGTTGGCGACGAGGACCTGACGACCGTGCTCGCCGCGGAGGGGGAGCAGGCTCAGGAAGTCGTTGTTGTAGCCGAACTGGCCCGCCTGCGCCGTGGCGGTCTGCTTGTCGGAGTCGAAGGCGGGGGCGCCGCGGAGGATCGGCTCGCCCCAGCGGATGACGACGTTCTGGGAGTAGCCGTCGGGGACGGTGACCTGGTCGTCCTTGTTGGGCGGGACGGCGGCGAAGCGCAGTCCGCGGGCGCCGTCGGTCCTGCCGCCGTGGCCGCTCCCGTGGCGGTCCTCGGAGCCTGCGGACGCGGCGGTCGCCCGCGCCCCGCCGCCCGTCCCGATGACGGTCGCGCTGCCGGCGGCAGCTGCGACGGTCACGACGGCGGCGGCGCGCATCATGGAGCGTCTGGAGAGCACGCTCGCGATGACATCGCCGACATATTCGTTGTCGCTGGTGTTCGGCACCTCGTGAAAGCAGGCGTCGCCGCAGCGGTACCGGCAGGTGAGAGCGGAACGTCCGCCCCCGTGGGGGTTGGTGTTCAACAGCGGCAGCAGTTTGCGCACTTCGTCCTCCTACGGCGCACCCTGCGCCGACATGGTGTCGGAATATGTCCGGCCGCGACGTTAGGTGCGCATGTGAGCAATGCGGCAGCCATGAAGTGAACGAGGGATGAATCCGGCGCGGCCGAGGCGCGGTTGGGCGGGCGGCGGGGGTGCAGTGGGCGGGCGGCCGGGGCCGGTCGGGCGGCGTTGGCGGTGGGACTCGTGACGCTGGGCCGCCCCTGCCGGAGATCGCCGCGGGAGGCGGCTAACCTTACGTGTCCGCCCTGGCCAGGACACCCCCTGGACCCCCGGCCCAAGCGCGGACAATCACCGCACTCAACTCATGCGAAAGGCCTCGCCCATGGGCATTCGGAGCTTGCTGCGCAAGGTGTTCGGAAGCGACCGTTCGGAGAGTAACGGGTCGACGACAGCCTCCGTCCCGCCCCAGACCGAGCGCACAGAACCGGCCACCGCGACGGTGCCGGCCCCGTCGCCGGCGGAGCGCGCGGCGGACCTGGTCTCGGCGGCCTTCGACAAGCAGTCCCACCGGGGCCGTAAGTCGGTCCCGGCCCAGTCCTCGCCGGATCCGGCGCCGGTACCGGCGGCTGCCGAGCCGGTCACCCCCGTCGAGCCGGAGCCGGCGGCCGCCGAGCCTGCCGCGGCCGAGCCCGTGGCCGCTGAGACGGAGACCGCCCCGGCCGAGCCGGAGCCGGCGACCGCCACGGCGGGGTCCGACGCCGAGCCGGTCACGACCGCCGAGCCCGTGACCGAGCCGCAGACCGAGCCCGAGCCCGCAACCGCGGAGACCGTCGCCCCGGCGGACGCCACCTCGGCCTCCGCCCAGCCGGACGCCGTGGCCCAGCCCGACGCGGACGACACCCAGGCCGCAACCGAGCCCGCAACCGACGCCGAGCCCGTGACCGAGCCGCAGGCCGAGGACGAGCCCGCAACCGCGGAGACCGTCGCCCCGGCGGACGCCACCTCGGCCTCCGCCCAGCCGGACGCCGTGGCCCAGCCCGAGGCGAACGACACCCAGGCCGCAACCGACGCCAAGACCGAGCCCGAGCCCGAGGCGGCGGAGACCGTCACGTCCCCGGCGGACGATGCGGCCCCGGCCGCGCCGGAGCCGGTGGCCGTGGCCGAGCCCGCCGACGCCGCGGACAAGGGCCCCGAGCCGGTAACGGCGACCGAGCCCGACGCGCACGACACCAAGGCGGACGACGAGCCCGCGGTGGCAGCGGCCGCCCAGGCCGACCCCGCGGCCGAGCCCGCGCCGAAGGCGCAGGACGCCGCACCGCAGACCGGCACCGTGCCCGAGCCGGTGGCCGCCGCGGCCGACACCACCTCCACGAAGGCACCCGCACCCGCCTCCGCCCACTCCCTCGCCCAGGTCGAGGCCCGCGCCCCCCAGCTCGTCGAGGCGTACAAGGCCGCCGGTGCCGAGCTCGAGAAGCAGGGGCTCGCCGGGGCCCGGGCGCGGGTGTACCTCGTGCTGGACCGGTCCGGGTCCATGCGTCCGTACTACAAGGACGGCAGCGCACAGCGGCTCGGGGAGCAGGCTCTCGCGCTCGCCGCGCACCTCGACGGCGCCGCCGCCGTCAGCGTCGTCTTCTTCTCGACCGAGATCGACGGCACCGGTGAGCTCACGCTCGACACGTACGAAGGAAGGGTCGACGAGCTCCACAGCTCTCTCGGCCGCTTGGGGCGTACGAACTACCACCTCGCCGTGGCAGAGGTCCTCGCCCTGCACGCCAAGGCGGACACCGACGCACCCGCGTTCGTGATCTTCCAGACCGACGGCGCGCCCGAGTCCAAGACCGCCGCCACCGCCGCCCTCGCCGAGGCCGCCGACAAGCCGGTCTTCTGGCAGTTCGTCGCGTTCGGCGAGCACGACGCGAAGGCCTTCGACTACCTCCGCAAGCTCCAGTTGGAGAACGCCTCGTTCTTCCACGCCGGGCCCGCGCCGCGCGAGCTCCCGGACGCCGACCTCTACCAGGGGCTCCTCGCCACCTGGCGCAACTAGGTCGTCGGCAGCGTCACGGTGACGGCCAGGCCGCCCTCAGGGCCAGGCCCGGCCGTCACCGTGCCGCCGTGGGCCTGCGCTATCGACCGTACGATCGACAGGCCCAGCCCCGCCCCCGGCCCCATCCGGTCGCGGCCCTCGCCCCGCCGGAAGGGCTCGAAGAGGGCCGGGACGTCCGCCTCCGCGATGACGGGACCGGTGTTCCGCACCCTCAGTACCCCGTCCTCGACAGACACGTCGACCGTCCCGCCGGGCACGTTGTACGCGACGGCATTGGCGAGCAGGTTGCCCGCCAGCCGCGCCAGCAGCATCCGGTTCCCCCGTACGACCCCGCCCGCCCCGCTCGCCCCGCCCGGGGACACCGCGGCCTTCACCTCGTGCCGCGCCGCCTCCTCGGCCACGACCTCCCCCAGGTCGACGTCCTCCCGCTCCGCCAGCCCCCGCTCGCTCCGCGCCAGTACGAGCAGCCCCTCGATGAGCCGCTCGCTGCGCCGGTTGTTGTCGAGCAGCACCGCTTTGGTACGGGCCAGTTCCTCCGCCGAGGCGGACTCGTCGAGCCCCACCTGGATCGCGGTGCGCTGCGTCGCCAGCGGCGTCCGCAGCTCGTGCGAGGCGTTCGCGATGAACCTCCGCTGGCTGTCGAACGCCTTCTCCAGCCGCACCAGCAGCGCGTCCAGCGTGTCGCCGAGCTCCTTCAGCTCGTCGTCGGGACCGCTCGCCCCGATCCTCCCCCAGACTCCGTCCGGGGGGACCCCCGGCAGCGTCCGCTCCGACAGCCACCGCGCCTGCGCCGTCATCGCGTGCACGGGCCGCAGCACCCGCCCCGCCGTCCACCACCCCACCACGACCGCGCACAGCGCTGTCCCCAGCAGCGCGAACACCGACCAGACAAGCATCTGCTGCCCCGCCGCGTCCCGGACACTGTCGGTCAGCTGATGGACCGTTACCCCGCGCACGTCCGTCACCGGCAGCGCGAGGGCGGCGCGCTGCCTGATCGCCGCGACCTCGTCCTCCGTACCGGCGCGGGAGAGCAGATTCACGATCCCCAGCAGCAGGCCGCCGAGGACCAGGAAGACAGCGCCGTAGACGAGGGCGATCCGTGTACGGATCGTCGAGCCGGGACCGATCGCCGCGCTGTTCCGCTCCCCCGTGGAGCCGACGTCCGGGCGGCGCCGGTGCCCCCTTCTCCACCCGCCCGGCGAAACAGCGGCAGTCGCCCTCGTCCGCGGCCCGGCCGCCTCGCGTCCGCCGTTCACAGCCCGTACCCCACTCCCTGCACCGTACGGATCAGAGCAGGCTCCCCCAGCTTGGCCCGCAGCTTGCTCATACAGACCCGGACCGCACCCGTGAACGGATCCGTGTGCGCGTCCCAGGCACGCTCCAGCAGTTCCTCCGCCGAGACCGTCGCCCCGTCCGCCTCCAGCAGGATCTGCAGGACGGAGAACTCCTTCGGCGACAGGTCCAGATCCCGCCCGTCCCGCTCGGCCGTCCTGCGCGCGGTGTCCACCCGCACCCCGTGCCGCTCCAGCAGCGGCGGCACCGGCCGGGCGCTGCGCCGCCGCAGCGCGCGCACCCGCGAGACCAGCTCGGGGAACTCGAAGGGCTTGCCCAGGTAGTCGTCCGCGCCCAGGTCCAGGCCCGCCACCCGGTCCTCCGTGGACGCGGACGCGGTCAGCATCAGGATCCGGGTGCGCGAGGCGGTGGCGACGAGTTCGCGCGCCACCTCGTCCCCGTGCACCCGCGGCAGATCGCGGTCGAGGACCACGACGTCGTAGTCGTGCAGTCCGAGATACGCGAGGGCGGCGTCACCGCTGAACACGGTGTCGACGGCGAATCCGGCCCGTCGCAGCCCGGTGGCGACCAGCTCGGCCAGGACTTCCTCGTCCTCGGCGACCAGTACCCGCATAGTGCCGTCCCCCCGCTCTTCCCCTCGCACCCCGCCGCGCCGCCTCTCCTCCAGGATGCGTCTTTTTACGGGACAAGATGTTTCGCGGACGTCTCCGCCCGTCGGCCCGCCCGCTTATCGAGGTGAGTGGACCATCCGCGGGCCGTTAGGATTTTGCCCATGGCGGCCACTGGATCCGAGAAGCAGGGGGCGAAGGCGTTCTACGTCTCGACCCCCATTTACTACGTCAACGACGCTCCTCACCTGGGCCACGCCTACACGACCGTCGCAGGCGACGTGCTCACACGCTGGCACCGTCAGCGTGGCGAGAAGGTGTGGTACCTCACCGGCACGGACGAGCACGGTCAGAAGATCATGCGCACTGCCGAGGCGAACAACGTCACGCCCCAGGAGTGGTGCGACAAGCTCGTGGAGGAGGCCTGGAAGCCCCTCTGGGAGCACCTGAACATCGCGAACGACGACTTCATCCGCACGACGGAGAAGCGGCACACCGACCGTGTGCAGGAGTTCGTGCAGGACCTGTACGACAAGGACGAGATCTACAAGGGCGGGTACGAAGGCCCGTACTGCGTGGGCTGCGAGGAGTACAAGCTCCCCGGCGACCTGATCGACGGCGAGGGCGACTTCGCCGGACTGAAGCTCTGCCCGATCCACAAGAAGCCGGTGGAGATCCTCAAGGAGGAGAACTACTTCTTCAAGCTCAGCGAGTACGGACCGAGGCTGCTGGAGCTCTACGAGGCCAACCCGGGCTTCATCCAGCCCGAGTCCGCGCGCAACGAGGTCGTGAACTTCGTCAAGCAGGGTCTGCAGGACCTCTCCATCTCGCGCTCGACGTTCGACTGGGGCGTCCCGGTGCCGTGGGACGAGAAGCACGTCATCTACGTGTGGATCGACGCTCTTCTCAACTACGCCACGGCCGTCGGCTACAACGAGAACCCTGCGAAGTTCGAGGAGACCTTCCCGGCCGATGTCCATCTGGTCGGCAAGGACATCCTCCGTTTCCACGCGATCATCTGGCCCGCGATGCTGATGGCGAACGGCCTGCCGGTGCCGGGCCGCATCGCCGCGAACGGCTGGCTGATGGTCGGCGGCGAGAAGATGTCGAAGTCGAACCTCACGGGCATCAAGCCGCAGGACCTGACCGCGCACTTCGGCGTGGACGCGTACCGCTGGTACTTCCTGCGCGCGATCGCGTTCGGCCAGGACGGCTCGTTCTCCTGGGAGGACTTCACCGCCCGGTACACCTCCGAGCTGGCCAACGACTACGGCAACCTCGCCTCGCGCGTCGCGGCCATGGTCGGCAAGTACTTCGGCGGCGTACTGCCCGAGGCCACTGCGGCCGGCGAGGCGGAGAAGCCGGTCCAGGAGGGCCTGGCCAAGGCTGTCGCCGAGGCCGACCGGAAGATCGGCGAGGAGCTGGACTTCCAGGGCGGCATCCTGGCCGTCTTCGACTTCGTGAAGCAGGTCAACGGCTACATCACGGAGCAGGAGCCGTGGAAGGTCGCCAAGGACGAGTCCGAGGAGGGCCGGGCACGCCTCGCGACGATCCTCTACACGGCCGCCGAATCGCTGCGCGCGGTCGCGGTGCTGCTCAACCCGGTCATGCCGGAGACCTCGCAGAGCCTGTGGGACTCGCTCGGCGCCGAGGCCGTGCTGGGCGCCCTCGCGGACCAGCGGGTCCAGCACGCGGGTGAGTGGGGCAGGCTCCCGGCGGGCGTGACGGTGACGAAGGGCGCGGTGCTGTTCCCGCGTCTGGAGGAGCCGAAGAAGGCGTAGTGCGTGAGGGGCGGGCCCGGGGGATCTTCCCCCGGCCCGCCCTTTCCCGTTTCCGGCCTCGGCCGGCCGCCTTTCCCGTTCCCCACGGCCGCCGGGGGGCCGCGCTTCGAACCGCCCGACGACCCGGCCGGCGGCGGAGCCCCGGTGGACGTACACCTCGGCTCAGCGGCCCAGCCCTGTCAGGTCACCCATCACCACAACCGGCTGCTTCGCCGGATCCAGCCACCTCAGCAGCTCCTTCATCCGGGCCCTCGGCAGCGCGACACAGCCCTGTGTGGGCCCGCCGTGATCGACGTGGATCCAGATACCGCCGCCCTTCTCCATGCCCAGCGGCCGGGTCCAGTCCAGCGGGGAGTTCCCCGGCTCGCGGTTGTAGTTGATGGCAACGACATAGTCGAAGGACCCCTCGAGCGGCTCCCCCTCGAAACCGGTGCCGGGTGCGTCGAAGGCGGGTCCCTCGTCGTACGGGAGCTTTGTGCCCGGGTTGGGCAGCATGCCGCCCGCGTCCGTGAGGCCGAAGACCCCGATCGGCGAGCGATGGTCGGCCGTGTGGTGGTCTTCGGTCCAGCCGAGGAGCGCGTTGTGCGCCGGCCACGGGTCCGAAACCGGCTTCCAGCCCAGCACGGGATCGCGCTCGTAGAGCGTGGCGACGGACTTGTTGGAGTCGGGGTCGTCACCGACCACCACGACCGCCTGCTTGTTCGCTGCGGTGATCTTGGCGCTGGTCCCCGGCCCGAGGGCGGGGATGACCTGCGCCCGGCCCAGCTGCCCCTCGGCGCCGGAGCGCGCGTTGGGGCCCGACTTCGCGGCTTCGCGCGTCGATCTGTTCGCGGCCGCGGGCGCTGTGTCACCGGGATCGCCCGCGCAGCCGGTGAGCAGCAGACCGGCGACGGTAAGTGCGACCGCCGGAAACGGTCCTGTGCGGAGGGACATGTGCGGGCCTTTCAGTTCGAGAGCCTGATGTGCTGCTTCGGAGCCGGGGTGGGATCAGCCTCCGCTCCGACAACATTGAAACCGGACATATAGGATCATCTGCTCTGTTTCGGCCGGAGCGTGGGAGGCGTCGCCGGAGACACAAAGGCTGAAGAAGAGAGGTCCTCGGCGAACTGTGCGCCGCCGGTCAGCGGCCGGGCCGTCCGCAGCGGCGGTTGCCCGCGGGGCGGCGACGCATGCCTGGAAGCCGCCGTCACTGCCGCCCCGGCCCACCGTGCCGCCGTCGCCGGCTCGTTTGGGGTGCACGCGGCACGCAAGAAGGCCCCGGAACCTTTCGGGACGCTGTTGGTTAATTCGGGGGTTCGCGTGACGTCGGCCTTCAAGACCCGGTTGTGGTCTTGAAGGCCGACGTTGTCGTATGGGGTGGGTATCGATGTCGATGCAGCCGAGCGGGCCGGGGGAGATCCCGGCGGAGACAGTGCGGGTGGCGCGGGCCGCGTTCCCGAAGGGGAGCCTGGCGATCCGGGTCCGGGACCAATTGGGGCCGTTGTTCACCGACGAGGAGTTCGCGGACCTGTTCCCCTCGCGGGGTAAGCCCGCCTGGTCACCGGGGCGGTTGGCGTTGGTACTGGTGTTGCAGTTCGTGGAGGGGCTCACCGACCGGCAGGCCGCGGAGACGGTCCGGGCAAGGATCGATTTCAAGTACGCGCTCGGATTGGAACTGGGAGATCCGGGGTTCGACTTCTCGGTGCTGTCGGAGTTCAGGGACCGCCTGACCGGGGCGGACGCCGGACGTCGGGTGCTGGACGGCATCCTGGCCGCAGCCCGGGGGAAAGGACTGCTGAAGAGCGCAGGCCGGGCCCGCACCGATTCCACGCACGTGTCCTCGGCGGCACGTGAGTTGAACTGGCTGGAGCTGGTGGCGGAGACCTTGCGTTCAGCGTTGAACGCGCTGGCCCAGGCCGCCCCCGACTGGCCGGTGGAACTGGCGGAGCCGGACTGGTTCAGGCACTACGCGACCAGGGCCGAGGACTCGCGGTTCCCCAAGGCCCGCGCCAAGCGGGACGAGGTGGGCTTGCGGATCGGCGCGGACGGGATGCGGCTGCTTGAGGCGGCCTTCGCCCCCGGCGCACCGCACTGGCTTCGTGCGCTGGACGAGGTGGAGATCCTGCGTCAGGTATGGGTCCAGCACTTCCATCTGGTTGAGGGCGAGGTGGCACGGCGGGACCCAAAAGACCGGCCGCCGGGCGCGATGCGCCTGGTCACCCCCTATGACGCCGAGGCACGCGGCAGCGTCAAGCGCGACACCATGTGGGACGGCTACAAAGTCCACCTCACCGAGACCTGCGAACCCGGTGCCCCGAACCTGATCACGAACGTGGCCACCACCGTTGCCACCATCCCGGACAAGGCGATGGCCGAGACGGTCCACGACCAGCTGGCCGCACGCGACTGCCTGCCCGGCGAGCACTGGGTCGATGCCGGATATCCCACCGCCGCGCAGATCGTGACCGCCCGGAGAGAGCATGGCGTTGCCCTGCACGGGCCGCTGCAAGAGGTCACCGTCGCCCAGGCGAAAAGCGGCGGCTATGGACAGGACGCCTTCGCCATCGACTGGGAGCGACAGCAGGTCACCTGCCCGAAGGGCCGCACCAGCACCCGGTGGGCCATGGGCACCTCCCAGCAGCAGCTTCCCGTGATCAAGGTCAGATTCTCCCCGGCCGGCTGCCGCCCTTGTCCCGCACTGCGCGACTGCGTCAGTTCACCGAAGGCCGAACGAAGGTCGCTGACCCTGCGGCAGCACCACGAACACCAGGCCCTCCAACAGGCCCGCGCCCTTCAGCAGACCGACCGCTGGAAAGAGCAGTACAAGATCCGCGCTGGGGTCGAAGGCACCATCTCCCAAGGCGTCCAACGCTGTGGCCTGCGCAGGTCCCGCTACCGTGGCCTTACGAAGACGAGCCTCCAGCACCAGCTCACCGGCGCCGCACTCAACCTCGCCCGCATCGACGCCCACCTCACCGCGACACCTCGGGCTCGCACCCGCACCAGCCACTTCGCACGACTTCGCCCCGCCGAGAAACAACTCGACGGGACGAAGTGATCAGGCCCCCGAATTAACCAACAGCGTCCCTTTCGGTTCCGGGGCCTTCTCAGCGTTCGACCTGCTCCGTCGGCTACTCGCCGGACTTGGCGACCGGCTTGCGCAGCGCGATGTTCAACTCCCGCAGACGCGACTCGTCCAGCTCGGTCGGCGCGCCCATCATCAGGTCCTGCGCGTTGCCGTTGAGCGGGAAGGCGATCGTCTCGCGGATGTTCGGCTCGTCCGCGAGCAGCATCACGATGCGGTCGATGCCCGGCGCGATGCCACCGTGCGGCGGGGCGCCGAACTGGAACGCGCGGAGCATGCCGGAGAACTCGTGCTCAACGGTCTCCTTCGCGTAGCCGGCGATCTCGAAGGCCTTGAACATGATCTCGGGCTCGTGGTTCCGGATCGCGCCCGAGGACAGCTCGACGCCGTTGCAGACGATGTCGTACTGCCAGCCCAGAATGTCCAACGGGTCCTGGGTCTCCAGGGCCTCGAGGCCGCCCTGCGGCATCGAGAACGGGTTGTGCGAGAAGTCGATCCTGCCGGTCTCCTCGTCCTTCTCGTACATCGGGAAGTCCACGATCCAGGCGAACCGGAACACGCCCTCCTCGAAGTGACCGGCGCGCTTGGCGGCCTCGACGCGGACCGCGCCCATGATCTTGGAGACCTCGTCGAAGTCGCCGGCGCCGAAGAAGATCGCGTGGCCGGGGACCAGGGAGAGACGCTCGGTGAGGACCTTGACGTTCTCCTCGGTGAGGAACTTGGCGATCGGGCCGGTCAGCGAGCCGTCCTCGCCGACGCGCACCCAGGCCAGGCCCTTCGCTCCGTGCTCGACGGCGAAGTCGCCGAGGCCGTCGAAGAACTTCCGCGACTGGGAGGCCGTGTCCGGCACCGGCAGCGCACGTACGTGCTTGCCGGCGAAGGCCTTGAACTCCGAGCCCTCGAAGACGTCGGAGATGTCGACGAGCTCGAGCTGGGCACGCAGGTCCGGCTTGTCGTTGCCGTACTTCAGCATCGCCTCGCGGAACGGGATCCGGGGGAACGGCGAGGTGACGTGGCGGCCGTTGCCGAACTCCTCGAAGAGCTCGGTCATCAGCTTCTCGATCGGCCGGAAGACGTCCTCCTGCTCGACGAAGCTCATCTCGACGTCGAGCTGGTAGAACTCGCCCGGCGAACGGTCGGCGCGGGCGTCCTCGTCGCGGAAGCAGGGCGCGATCTGGAAGTAACGGTCGAAGCCGGAGATCATGAGCAGCTGCTTGAACTGCTGCGGGGCCTGCGGCAGCGCGTAGAACTTGCCCGGGTTCAGCCGGGACGGCACCACGAAGTCGCGCGCGCCCTCGGGGGAGGTCGCGGTCAGGATCGGGGTCGCCATCTCGTTGAAGCCGAGGGCGGTCATCTTGTGCCGGATCGCGGAGATGACGGCCGTGCG
The DNA here is from genome assembly GCF_053591755.1 of Streptomyces sp. NPDC002926. Classification (NCBI taxonomy): domain Bacteria; kingdom Bacillati; phylum Actinomycetota; class Actinomycetes; order Kitasatosporales; family Streptomycetaceae; genus Streptomyces; species Streptomyces sp. NPDC002926. The sequence goes on along the minus strand of NZ_JBSFUK010000002.1, from coordinate 372,282 downwards.
CAGCATGATGTTGCGGTGCATGCGCTCGCGGCGCAGGTCGAGGAAGCGGTACTCCAGGCGCCGCTCCTCGCCGACCCCGTCGTCGGTGTTGATCTGGAACGGCAGCTGCTGCGCCGCGCCGAGCAGTTCGACCGAGGAGACCTCGACCTCGATCTCGCCGGTGGGCAGCTCGGGGTTGATGTTCTCGGCCCCGCGCGAGACGACCTTGCCGTCGACGCGGACGACCGACTCCTTGTTGATCTTGTCGAGGGCCTCGTAGGCGGGGGAGCCGGGGCGGGCGACAAGCTGCGTGATGCCGTAGTGATCGCGCAGATCGATGAAGAGGATGCCGCCCAGGTCTCGGCGATTGTGCAGCCAGCCGCTCAGCCGGACGTCGGCGGAGACGTCAGAGGCGCGGAGCTCGCCGCAGGTGTGGGACCTGTACCGATGCATCGTCGTTTCATCCAGTCTTAGCGATTCGAGAGGAGTGGGCCGCGTCAAGGTTACCGCCCGGGCCCCGTTCGCCTCATTGACATACGCATGCCATGACCCCGGCAGGTCGCCATGAAGATCGGAATACCCGGGGCTCTAGGAGTCGGCGGCGCCGGGACCGGTCTCCGACCCGGCCGCGTAACGCCTCCGCAGCTCGCCGATCACACCGAACGCGGCGGCGGTGACCGGTACGGAGAGCAGCATCCCGAGAATGCCGGCGACGGACGCCCCCGCGGTGATCGCCAGCATCACGACGGCCGGGTGCATCCGCACCATGCGGCTCTGGATCACCGGCTGGAGCACATGCCCCTCCAGCAGTTGCACCGCCAGGACCACCCCCAGCACCCAGAGCGCGATCACGAACCCACGGTCGGCGAGTGCCACGAGGATGGCGACGGCGCCGGAGATGAAGGCGCCGAGGTAGGGGATGTACGCACCGACGAAGACGAGCGCGCCGAGCCCCACAGCGCCGGGGACGCGCAGGATCAGCAGCCCGACGGTGATGCAGATCGCGTCGATGAGCGCGATGAACGTCGTCCCGCGCATAAAGCCCTCGACGGCCTCGAAGGCCCGCCGCCCCATGGCCTCAAGGACCTCCCCGCTCGTACCGGGCACGAGGGACCGCAGAACGCCCGCGGCCCTGTACGAGTCCCGCAGAAAGAAGAAGCTGAACAGCAGCGCCAACACGGCGGTGGCGATCAGCTCGCCCACCACACTCAGCCCACTGATCACCTCGGACGCGGCGGTCCCGCCGAACTTCCCCAGCAGGTCCTTCGAGTTGGCGGCGATGTCGTCGAGCGAGGTCCCGGCGGCCCCGAAGTACTTGGTGAGATCCCTGGCGGCACGCCGCAGCGCGGAGATGATCTGGTCGCCGGTCCCGATCAGTACGTTGACGATGATGTACATGGCCCCGCCGACGACGGCGACGACGGCGGCACAGGTCAGCGCGGCGGCGAGCGAGCGATTCATCCGCATCCTGACGAGCCGCTCGTGCAGGGGCCCGAGAAGGGCCGTCCCGAGCAGCGCGAGGAGCACGGGCGTGACGGCGGCCTTGAAGGTGGCACAGAGCCAGATCCCGACGGCGACCACGCCGCTGACGAGCAGCAGGACAACGCACCATGCGGCGACCCGCCGGGCGGCGTCGGGCAGAAGCGGCTTCGGAGTCTGCACGCTCCCACGTGACCACGGGCCACGACGACGGGCCCGCCGGGGGACCCCACCTGGGTCAGTTACCCGATCATGTGGTGAGCCTGGCCTGGGGGCGCAGTCACCCGGTCATGTGGTGAGCCTGGGGG